>JAWVEC010000289.1:0-12050 GCA_033856975.1 Gaiellales bacterium | reverse complement strand
CGCCGACGCGGTACTCGAACACGACCTCAGCCCGCAGCCCGTCCGGCGCAGCCAGCTGGCACGAATCGGCCGGCGCGCAGTCCCTGACCGTCTCGAGATGGAACGGGTCGACGTCCCAGGCGTCGTATGCGGTCGGCCGGTCGTCGTAGACCTGCAGCACGTTGCCATCGCCGGCCAGCGCCTCGCGGCCGCTGGCCGTATGCACCAGCGACAGCAGCCGTCCACCGCGGTCGAGCTCGGCCCGCAGCAGGCCGTTTTGCAGCACGATCCGGCCGTCCTGCTCGTCGGCCTCAACCGCGGCCGGCGGCGCCGAGAGCCGACCGAAGCCGTACGCCGGCGCCTCGACCCAGGCCGCACCGCCCGACGCGGGCAGCTCGGCCACCTCCGCGCGGTCAAAGCCGATCGTGTTGAGGGGCGTGACACCCTCACCGCCGGAGGACAGCTCGGCCAGCGCCTCGGCGACCAGCCCCTCCGCGCCCTCCAGCACCTGGGCGTGGTCTCGGGCCGCGTCCTCGTAGACGAGGCCGATGCTCGACCCGGGCAGGATGTCGTGGAACTGGTTCAGGAGCAGCAGCTGCCACAGCTGGGCCAGCCGCTGGGACGGATAGGCCGCGCCGGCGCGGGCCGTGATCGCCGACAGCAGCTCGGCGTCATGCAGCGCCCGTTCGCCGTGCCTGTTGCCCAGCTTGACGGCGGCCTGGGTGGTATAGGTGCCGCGGTGGTACTCGAAGTACAGCTCGCCCACGATCGTGGGCAGCTCGTCCGAGTCCGCCTCCAGCGCGTCGAAGAACTCGGCGCTGGTCGTGAGCGCGGTGCGGGGCAGGCCCTGCAGGTCGCGCGCCCGCCGCAGCCGCTCCAGCATGGCCGGCGTCGGGCCGCCGCCGCCGTCCCCCCAGCCGAACACCAGCAGGCTGCGGCGCGAGCGATCGTGATCCTTGTAGTCGTGTGCCGCCCGCCGCAGCTCGGCCACCTCGGCCGAGGCGTTGTAGGTGTCGGCGGGCGGGAAGTGCGCCAGCACCTCGGAGCCGTCGATGCCCTGCCAGGTGAAGGTGTGGTGCTGGGGCCGGTTGAAGCGGTTCCAGGACAGCTTCTGGGTCAGGAAGCGGTCGATGCCGGCGCCGCGCATGATCTGTGGCAGCTGGCCGTTGTAGCCGAACACGTCCGGGTTCCAGAACTCACGGCAGCGGCGGCCGAACTCGCGCTCGAAGAATCGTTGCCCGTACAGGAACTGCCGCACCAGCGACTCGCCGGAGGGCAGGTTGCAGTCGGGCTCGATCCAGCTGCCGCCGACCGGCACCCACTGCCCGGCCTCTGCCCGCTCCCGGATCCGCCGGTACAGGTGGGGGTTGCGGCGCCGGATCCAGTCGTACTGCTGAGCCTGCGAGCAGGCGAACCGGAACTCGGGGTAGCGCTCCATGTAGGTGGTCTGCGAGCTGAAGGAGCGCACGGCCTTGCGGTAGCTCTCCTCGATCGGCCACAGCCAGGCGGTGTCGAGGTGGGCGTGGCCGATCGCCGAGAGCTCGTGCACGCGGCTCGCGTTGCGCCGCTCGAGCAGCGGGGTGAGGATCGCCTCCCCGGCCTCCCAGGTCGAGCGGTCGTGCTCCACCCATATGTTGCAGAACCGGTTCAGCTGCGACAGCAGCTCGCCCGCCCAGGTGGGATCGAGCCCGTTCTCCCATTCCGCCTCGAGCGCCCGCAGCACGTCGAAGTCGTGGTGCAGATCCCACGCCCGGCGGTCGAAGCGGGCGATCTGGCAGCGGTCGAGCACCACCGGCTCGAGGCTCGCGTAGGGCTGCGGCAAGCGCCCGAACATGCCGTTGCAGGCCAGCTCGACGCGCAGGTCGAGCCGCTCCCCGCCCGCCGCCGACTCGAGCAGCAACGCGTCCGGCCGAGCGCCCTCCGGGCTGGTGTTGAGGCCCTGGACAGAGCGGCCGTCGACCCACAGCGTGGCCTCGCTGTGGCTGACCCACAGCAGGTCGACCCGCTCGCCGGCCCACTCCGGCGGCACCGTTGCCTCGATCCGGAACCAGTGGGTCGCCCACAGCGGTCCGAACTGCTCGCCCAGCGAGCACGCGCGGTACTCGAGCGCTTCCGCCTGTTCCGGAGCGATGCGGTCGACCGGGCCCGCCACCATCAGCAGCTCGGGGTCGCGGACATCGGCATACACCAGCTCGCGAATCCGGTCGCCCACCTGGGCGATGCGGTCGCGCGTGTACTGGGGATGGCGCTGCATCGGGCCTAGATGGTTGATTCCGTATTCAGCGTGGATGCAGGGCGTGAGGTGCAAGCCGTTGCGGCTTGCACCGGTCGGGAGCGATCTGAGATCACGCAGATCGCGGACGGCGGGCGCGTTGGGCGGCGGGAGCGCTCGCAGCGCAGGCTGGGGAAGCCCTGGGCAAGAGCGATCGTGGCGCCCAGCGTGTCCTGGGCCCGATCCTGCGCCGCGTGGAATATGGAATCAACCATCTCTAGAGAATGACCGACCGCGTCAGGTTGCGCGGGTGGTCGGGGTCGAGTCCGCGCGCGATGGCCAGCGCGACAGCCAGCCGCTGCATCAGCACCAGCGTCGCCATCGCGTCCCAGCCGGTGTCGATCACCGTCGCCCCGGCTGAGGCGGCCTCCTCAAGCACGTCGCGGTCGACCTCGCCCATCGCACACACCAGCGTCTCCTCATCGGCCAACGCCATCGGGCCGTGCCGGTACTCAAGCGCCGGGTAGGCCTCGGCCCAGGCCCGCGCGGCCTCCCGCAGCTTCAGGGCGGCCTCGTCCGCCAGGCCGACCGTCCAACCCCGCCCCAGCAGGTGGATACGCACGAACCGGGTCGGATCGGGCGGAAGCGGCGCCACCAGCGCGGCCTCAGCCTGGGCGATCGCCGGCTCCAGGTCGTGTCCGAGATGGGCTCGCAGCAGCGCCAGCGCGGTGGTTGCAAACCGCGTCTGCACCACCGACCGCTCGTCGGCGAACTCCATCGCCACGCTGCGGGTTGCCGCCTCGGCGACCGGGCTGTCGGGCACCGCCGTGATCACCGTCGAGGGCACGCTGCCGGCGGGGCCGTGCAGCGCACGCAGCACCTCGGTGGTGGTGCCGGAGCGGGAGATCGCAAGCAGCCCGGGATAGTCGCGACCGGCCGGCATCTCCGAGGCGGCGAAGGCGTCGGTCTCGCCCCCGCCCGTCTCGCGCAGGCCGGCGTATGCACGGGCGATGTGGAACGAGGTGCCACAGCCGATCACCATCAGCCGGGCGCCGGGCGCCGGCAGTGCGTCGGACGCGGTGGCGGCCAGCGCGACGGCGCGGCGCCACGTCTCGGGCTGGCTGGTGATCTCGTCGTCGATCGCGCTCATCGCCGCAGGTTAGAACGTCGGAGCGCCTGCTCGCATGTGGTACGAATGCGCGACCTTGTTCACCACCGCCGAGACTCGAGCCCTGACGCAGCTGACCAGCCCTTCCGGCCGGCTGGCCGTGGTCGCCGCCGACCAGCGCACCAGCCTGGACAAGGCGCGGCTGGAGGCCGGACAGCCGGCCGATCCCGAGGCGCTGCGCGACTTCAAGCTCGACCTGGTGGAGGCGCTGGCGCCGCTCGCGCCGGCGATGCTGCTCGACCCGGAGATCGCGCTGCCCGCTGTGATCGACCACCACGTGCTGCCGGGCCGAACGGGGCTGCTGGTCTCGCTCGAGCAGAGCGGCGCGCCCCGGGTCGGCGACGCCCGCCCAGGCTCGCTGATCCCCAACCTTGGCGCCGCCGGCGTGCGCCGGCTGGGCGGCACCGCCGCCAAGCTGCTGGTGTACCTGCGCACCGATCGCGAGGGTGCCGACGACCACAACGGGCGCCTGGTGCGCGAGGCCGTCGCCGATTGCGCTCAGCACGACCTGTTGCTGATCGTGGAGGCGGTCGTGCACCGGCTGCCGGACGAGGACGAGGCTGCCTTCGCCCGTGCCCGGCCGACGCTGATCCGCGATGCGGCGGTGCTGCTGGAGCAGTGCGGCGTCCGTTATCTGAAGCTCGAGTACCCGGGCGATGAGCGCGGCTGTCGCGATCTGACCGAGGCGGTCACCGTGCCCTGGGCGCTGCTCTCGGCCGGCGTCGACCATGAAACGTTCCTGGGCCAGCTCGAAGTGGCACTGGCGGCGGGCGCGTCGGGGTTCATAGCCGGCCGCTCGATCTGGAAGGAGGCCGCGCTGCGGCCGCGCGCGCACGCGCACACCTTCCTACGCGGCGAGGGCCGGCGGCGGCTCGAGCAGCTGCTCGAGCTGGTCGCCCGCGCGTGAGCCCGTGCGACCTGCTGGTGCTGGGCGACTGCAACCCCGACCTGGTGGTGAGCGGGGGTCGCATCGAGCCCGTCTTCGGCCAGGTCGAACAGCTCGTGGACAGCGCCACGCTGGTGATCGGCGGCTCGGGCGCGATCACGGCCTGCGGCGCATCCCGGCTGAGCGTTCGGGCGGGGCTGGTGTCGCTGGTCGGGGACGACCAGCTGGGACGCTTCATGCTCGAGGCCGTGGCCGCGGCCGGGGTGGACGTCTCGGGCTGCGCCGTTGACTCCGAGCGGCCCACGGGTATCACGGTGGTGCTCTCGCGCGGTGACGATCGCGCGATCCTGACCGCGGCCGGCACGATCGCGGCACTGTCCGCCGAGCACGTCGACCGCGAACGCATCCGCCACGTCCGGCACCTCCACATCAGCGCCTACTTCCTGCAGACCGCACTCCAGCCGGGTCTGCACGAGCTGCTGGCGGCGGCGCGCGACGCGGGCGCCACCACGTCGCTCGACCCCAACTGGGATCCCGCCGAGCGCTGGGACTCGGGCCTCGCGCAGCTGCTGCCGCTGATCGATTACCTGCTGTGCAACGAGCAGGAGGCGGCCGCGCTGGGCGGCGCCGAGCAGTTGGCCGCCTCCGGCTCCACGGTGGTGGTCAAGCGCGGCCCGCGCGGAGCGGTGCTGCTGGGCGGCGGACAGACCCTGGAGGCGGAGGCGCCGTCGGTGGAGGTGCTCGACGCCACCGGCGCCGGCGACAGCTTCGACGCCGGCTTCATCGCCGGGCTGCTAGCCGGGCGCGGACTGCAGAAGTGCCTGCGGCTGGCCTGCGTCTGTGGCGCGCTGTCGACGCGCGCCGCCGGCGGCACCGCCGGCCAGCCGACCCTGGACGCGGCGGACGCGCAGCGGTGATCGTGTGCGCGGTCGCCAACCCGTCGATCGACCGGCTGTTCGAGGTCGAGCGTCTGCTGCCGGGCGAGATCCACCGGCCGGCAGCCTTCCTGCAGCTGCCGGGCGGCAAGGGCCTCAACGTCGCCCGCGCGACAGCCTGCCTGGGAGAACCGGTCCACGCCGTCGCCCTGGTGGGAGGGCATTCCGGCCGGTGGGTGGCAGAGGGGCTGGCGGCCGAGGGCATCGACGCATCGCTGGCCTGTTGCGAAGGTGAGACGCGCTCCTCGCTGACGGTGCTGGACGCCGCCGACGGCGGGCTGACCGAGTTCTACGAGCGGGGCGAGCCCATCTCGGCCGCAGAATGGGACGGCTTCGAGCAGGCGGTTGCAGAGGCTCTGCCAGACGCTGCCTGGCTGACGCTGTCCGGGTCGCTTCCGCCCGGCGCACCCGACGACGGCTACGTGCGGCTGATCGTGCGCGCCCGGTCGGCCGGAGTGCGGATCGCGCTCGACTCGCGCGGCGCCGCGCTCGCCCACGGCCTGACGGCCGCCCCGGACGTGGTGAAGGTGAACGTGGCCGAGGCCGAGGAGACGCTGGGCGCCCCGCTTGCGGGACGCGAGGGTGCGCTCGCCGGGGCACGCGAGCTCGCCCGCCTCTGCCCCGAGCCCCCGCGGCTGGTCGTTGTCACGCGTGGCGCGGATGGTCTGGTGGCGGTCGACGACGAGGGTCGCGGATGGAGCGGACGCGGCGCCGGCGGCGGCGGCTACACGGTGGGAAGCGGCGACGCCTTCCTGGCCGGGCTGGTCTGCGCCCTGGCGCGGGGCGAGGAATGGCCGCGGCCGCTCGCGCTGGCGCTGGCGGCGGGCGCGGCCAACGCCGAGCTGCCCGGCCCGGGCCGGCTCGACGCCGCCCGGGCGCGGGAGCTGGCAACGACCGCCGAGCTGACATCGGTGCGCGGATTCAACCGGTGAACCGCGCAGCCACGTTCTTCATCGCCCGATCGACCGCGAAAGCGTCGGGGTGGTTGGTTGCGATTCCGATCAGGAGCATCCGTCCGTGAGCGGCGATGATCGAGTAGCTGCCGTCCCTGCGGACATCTCCATGGGTCAAGATCGGCAGCTCCCCGCAGCTCGGGCCACAGAAAGGGTCCTCGAAAACGCTGGTTGACAACCGCTTCCACGGAGTCCGCCTGTTCGTGTGAGGCGGTCCCAGCGGGTGCAGCGTCCGGTCGATGATTTCATGCGCGCAGGCTTTCGCAATCGCAGCGCTCGGCATGACCTGGAAGAAGGCGATGGTCTTGAACCGCTTCAGAGGAAATCCGGAGGGATTCCGCTTCAGGATTGCCTGAAAGCCGTACTGCACGCTGTTGCCGCGCACGAACTGACATCCCGCGCGCGTGTTGGGAATCGCGGAGATCTCGTTGAAGCCATGCGCCTGGATCGCCCCAAGCAGGTTCGCCGGAGTCAGCGGCTGCCTGCGAGGCACGCTGGGCCGGGCCGGACCATTCGACGACCGTGAGTGCGCCGCGATGGCGAACCCGATCAAGATCAGCGCGACAGCACCGGCTGCGCCGAACACCAGCGCCGCGCGATGGCCGCTGCGGCGCAGCGAGGAGTGCGGGCGCGTCCCAGCCGCCAGCCCCGCGATCCGCCGGTCGAGCTCATCCGATGGCCTCAGCTCATCGAGCTCGGAAAAGAGCGTTTCCAGATCAGGCATGAGTTCCCTCCTCCAGCAGCGTGCGAAGCGCCTTGCGGCCCCGATGTGCGCGCACCTTGACCGCTGCCAGCGTCGATCCGGTGAGCCGGGCCACCTCGCGCAGCGGAAGATCGGCGTAGTGGATCAAGAACAGGACGAGGCGCTGCTCGGGTGCAAGCAGCGCGAGCGCCGCCGACAGCTCCCCCGAGAACGGGCTCTCCGAACGATCTGGTGTCGCCCAGTCAGCAGCCGGCACGAGCCGCTGCTGCCTGCGAAGCTCCTCGATCACAAGCCGCGAGCCGGTCCGAAACAGCCAGGCCTGCGGATCGTGGACGCCGGCTCGGTACGTCAGGAGCCTCGTGAACGCCTCGGCGGTCGCGTCCTCGGCGATCTCGGCTCGGCCGCCGGCTGTCACCAGCAGCGCCCGCCACAACAGACGGCCGTATTCGGCGTACAACCTCTGGACATCCCATGACGCGTCGATCCCGGCTCCTCCTGTGAGACCTGAAGAGGGATATCCCACGGGAAAGGTTACAACCGTGCACGATCCGGTATGAGTGTCGAGTACACCGCCACCGACCGGGAGACGAACAGATGGGATTCGACCAGTACCACGAGCCGCCGGCCGAGCTGAGCGCCGAGACGCGCACCTTCGCGCGCATGATCGCGTCGCTGACCGAGGAGGCGGAGGCGATCGGCTGGTACCAGCAGCGGTTGGCGCTCGAGCCCGACCAGGACGCACGCGCGATCATGGAGAACGCGCAGGCCGAGGAGTTCAAGCACTTCGCGATGGACCTCGAGTTCCTGACCCGCCGAACGCCCAGGTGGCGCGCCGCGCTGAAGGCCGTCATGTTCCAGGAGGGGGACATCGTCGAGCTGGGCGAGAAGGCCGAGCAGGCGGAGGGCCTGTAAGGACTGGCCACGCGAAGAGCGCGGCAGGTCACAGCGCGCCCGCGTCGAACCTCCGACCACTATCCGATCCGGTCGAAAGGACGCGCGCCATGTTGTCGATCAATGAGGCCAACACCGGTTTCATGCTGCTGGCAGCAAGCCTGGTGATGTTGATGACCCCGGGCCTGGCCTTCTTCTACGGCGGCCTGGTCGGCCGGTCGAACACGCTCACGATCATGATCCAGAGCTTCGCCTCGATGGGCATCACGACGGTGTTGTGGTACATGATCGGGTACTCGCTCTGCTTCAGCGGTGACGCGAACGGCATCTACGGCAACTTCGACCTCGCCTTCCTGCACAACGTCACGCCCTCGACCTTGTACGGGCCGTCCAACATCCCGCTGGTGGTTTTCATCGCCTATCAGATGATGTTCGCCATCATCACGCCGGCGCTGATCACCGGCGCGTTCACCAACCGCGTCTCGTTCAAGTCCTATCTGATCTTTCTGGTCGTCTGGCAGCTGTTCGTCTACTACCCGTTCGTGCACATGATCTGGGGCGGCGGCGTGCTGGCAGATTGGGGTGTGCGCGACTTCGCCGGCGGCATCGTGGTGCACGCCTCGGCCGGCTGGGCGGCGTTGGCGTCGGTGCTGTACGTGGGCCGGCGCAAGTTCGTGGACACGCCGCACAACATCCCCTTCATCGCGCTCGGCACCGGCCTGCTCTGGTTTGGCTGGTACGGCTTCAATGCCGGCAGCGAACTGAAGGTGGATGGCATCACCGCGACCGCGTTCCTGAACACCGACATCGCCGCCTCGTTCGCGGCCACCACGTGGCTGTTCGTCGAGTGGTGGCAGGCGCGCAAGCCGCATTTCGTCGGGCTGCTGACGGGGGCGGTGGCCGGGCTGGCCACGATCACTCCCGCCGCCGGCTACGTGCCGATCTATGCCTCGGCGGTGATCGGGATCGTCGCCGGCGGGGTCTGTTATCTGGCCGTTCAGCTCAAGAACCGGCTGCGGTGGGACGACGCGCTGGACGTGTGGGGCGTGCACGGCGTGGGTGGCACGATCGGCATCCTGTTGCTGGGCGTGTTCGCCAGCACCAGCATCAACCCCTCCGGTGGCGTCGGGCTGATCCACGGCAGCGGCTCGTTCTTCGGCAAGCAGCTGGTGGCCGGCGTCGGCTGCTCGCTGTACGCGTTCGTCTTCACCTACGTGATGCTGAAGGTGATCGACCTGATCACCCCGGTGCGGGTGGGCGAACTCGATGAACGCGGCCTCGACGAGGCGATGCACGGCGAGACGGCGTATGAGGATCCACCCATCGGCAGCGTGGCGCCGGCGATGTAGGCGCGCCGACCCCGGGGGCTGTTCGGGCGGTGGTAAAGTGCGCCTCGCAGCCCCAGCAACCGGCTGTGACCGTGGCAGAAGTCAGCGTCGCGGCAAATGGCCGGACTCGACCCTCGCCCGGCGACCGTCAATGCTGGGAGCGGACGTTGGAGAGCGCGAACTGTGGATCTGCCGGCCTGACTCCATCGTCAGGGCGCTCGGTAGCTCAAGGATTTTGCGACGCCGGCGGGCCGCCCCCAGCCCGCCGCGAGCCCGATGGGTGGTGGAGGCGCTGGTGCGCCCCACCACCCTTCGGGTGATCTCGCTAGCCGACGTGCCGGATCTCGCCCAGCAGGCCGTGCGCCTCGTCGTCGATGCCGGCGCTGAACAGCAGGTCACTGGGGCTGCCGGTGACGCCGTTTCCGAACGTCAGGCCCCACAGGCCCTGGATCGCGAGCGGCCGCCCGCCGGGACGATGCAGCAGTCCCAGCCACTCTCCGGTGCTGCTGTCGTAGGCGTTGATGCGGCCGTCGCCGAAGTTGCCCACCAGCAACGCGCCGCCGAAGCGGCCGAAGCCGGCCGGCGCGCGCACCAGACCCCACGGCGCGTTCAGGCGGCCGTGGCTGACCAGCCGTGAGATGAGCACGCCGTTTCGGCTGTAGACGTCGACCAGGCCGAGCCCCGCCCCGTCCTGCTCGTCGGCGCTGCCGGCCTGTTGCTTGGCATAGCTGACCACGATCGTGTTGCCGATCGCCTGGATGCCGAACGGCGCGTAGTGCGCGGGCAGCATGGCGTCGCGGAACAGGCCCGGCGTCGCGATGCGGTGGAACTGCGAATCGACCACGACCACCTTGTTATGCACGAAGTCGGTCGCGTAGAGGGCGGGATGGTGGCCGAAGAACGAGAGCGCAAGGCCCTTGAACACCGCTCCCGGGACGGTGAGCTTGGTGCGGGCGCTGGTCTGAACAGGATCGGTCAGAGTCCAGGCCGTGATCGTGCCGGCCTCGGAGTCGAAGATGAACTTGGCCGGGACGCGGGTGTCGCCCACCCGCAGCTTGAACCCACTGGTGGGATTGAACACCTGCCCGGTGGGAGCGCCGCCCGGCACCGATACCACCAGCGGTACCTGGCTGACGGGGCTGCCGTGCACCGCGCCCGCATAGAGCGTGGCCACGTCGGTGCCGTTGTCGGCCACCCATAGCGGCGTGGTCGGGCCGGCCGCGAGGCCCCAAGGATTGACCAGGTTGGGATCGGTCAGCTGGGCCTTGCCGGGAATGTCGCTGACCAGGTTGATCTGGCGGAAGCCGTGATGCGCCACCGCGCCGCTGGCCGAGGTGCCGGCCACCGTGACCAGCGCCGTCACCGCCAGCGCTGCCGAGACCGCCAGCCGCCGTCGTGACATCGTGCCTACTCGTCTCATTTGGACCCCCTCTGCGGGCGCGACAGTGCGCGCGCGTTTGACGGAGGACGGATACGCGTCCGGGGTGGGACCGGATTGGCGGTTGGTGATCGCGATCACCAACGCGTCGCCGCAGCCCGCGGACTTGTCAACTTTGCGCACGGTGATACCCTTTGAGTGTAGGTCCCAGCTTTTGACCGACACCATTCTGACCCCAGCGCCCGGTCGAGCACTTCGCGACGGCGCATCTTGGGAGGTCACGAATGGGACAGCTAGGACTCCGATTGAGCCGCCTCCAGTTGCGGTCGCGCCGCGTTTCGGATGGCGACGGTGACCATGAGGATCATGCCGACCACGCGCGCGAGCAAGAGCTGGAGCAGGAGGTAAGCGGGCTCAAGGTCTCACTTGCCCACACGCGCACCGCGACCAGGCGCCTCGCCATCGAGGCGACGGCCGATCCGCTGACCGGTCTGGCGAACCGGCGTGGCTTCCAGCGCACGCTCGACATCGAGGTCGAGCGCGCCCAGCGGTACGATCGAGCGCTGTCGGTGGCCTGCCTCGACATCGATGGCTTCAAAGAGGTGAACGACGCCTACGGCCACGACGTTGGTGACAGGGTGCTGACCCAGGTGGCCGAGCGGCTGCTGGCCGCCGCCCGGGCCAACGATGTGGTCGCTCGGCTGGGTGGCGACGAGTTCGCCGTCGTGATGCCCGAGACGAGCGCGGCCGCCGCCGAAGTGGTTGCGCAACGTGCCCACGAGATGATACGCGTCGATCTGGAAGGCACCGGACCCAGCATCACCGTCTCGATCGGCATCTGCGACCTGGAGCACGCCTCCGACGCGGAGCAGCTGATGCGCTTTGCAGACGGTGCCCTGTACTGGGCGAAGAGCCATGGCAGCGACGCTGTCTGGCGCTACAGCCCCGAGGCCGTCGACGAGCTCAGCGACGAGCAGCGGGCCGACCTGCTCGAGCGCACCCAGGCCATAGCCGGACTGCGCGCTCTGGCACGCACCGTCGACGCAAAGGGTCACTTCTCGGATCTTCACTCCGAGCGGGTGGCGAGCCTCGTGCGCAGGCTGGCCGACGCGCTCGACTGGCCGGCCGAGCGGGCAGCCGCGCTGCACGAGGCTGCCTTGGTGCACGACATCGGCAAGCTCGTGCTGCCGGACGAGGTGCTTTGCAAGGCAGGCCGGCTGACCTCGAACGAGTACGAGCTGGTCAAGTCGCATGCGGCGCTGGGAGCGCAGGTCGCACATGGCGTTCTGACCGACGAGCAGGTCGGGTGGCTTCGTGGCCACCACGAGCGCTATGACGGCACCGGCTATCCCGACGGCCTGGCCGGCGAGGAGATTCCGGATGGGGCGCGCGTGCTCGCCCTCGCCGACAGCTGGGACGTGATGACCAGCCAGCGCCCCTATGCGGCCGCGATGACACCCACCGAGGCGCTCGAGGAGTGCCGGCGCGAGTCCGGAAAGCAGTTCGCGCCAGAGCTGATCGATGTCCTGACCGGCCAGGCGTTCGAACGTACGCTGCGCGTGTTCGCAAACGAGCAGGCCGCCCGCGACAGCAACGAGAAACGGCTCGTGGACGCCG
>JAWVEC010000288.1:0-3371 GCA_033856975.1 Gaiellales bacterium | reverse complement strand
GTCGCTGCTCGGGCTCTCCTTGGTCACGAACTCGTCGTGCTCCTTCTTCAGCCCCTCGATCGCGGCGCACTTCTCGGCCTTGGCCGTCTCGCCGATCGACTCGAACACGGCCTCGACGTTGGCGACGTGCTGCTCGGTCTCGGCCAGGTGCTTCTCGATCGCGCTCGACAGAGTTGCGTCCGAGGCCTCCTTCGCCAGCTTCGGCAGCGTCTTTACCAGGGCTCGCTCGGCGTACAGCACGTCGCCGAGTTCGTGGACGAACAGCTCTCGGGGAGTGTCCATGGGTATGTCCTTTCGTCGGGAAGGGTGAGTTAGATCTCTGCCCGGCCGCATGGCGAGATAAACCTCGCCGGTAGGCCAGCAGCGGGCACCACTATCATCTCGGCGATGGGGCAGAGACACGAGCTCTGAGGCAGCCATCCAGCGAGCAGGCGCAGAGGATCACGAGCCGGCCGCGAAGCCGACCGAGTCGGAGGCGTTCTGGTTCTGGCTGAAGCTCGGCTGCATCAGCTTCGGCGGCCCCGCCGGCCAGATCGCGATCATGCACGACGAGCTGGTCGAACGGCGCAGGTGGATCTCCGAGCGGCGGTTCCTGCACGCGCTCAACTTCTGCATGGCGCTGCCCGGCCCGGAGGCCCAGCAGCTGGCCTCCTACATCGGCTACTCGCTGTACGGCGTGCGCGGTGCGATCACCTCCGGCGGCCTGTTCGTGCTGCCCTCGTTCGTGCTGCTGTGCGCGATGAGCGGCGTCTACGTCGAGTTGGGGGACGTCACGGTGGTCGAGGGCGTGGTTCGCGGCCTGGGCGCGGCGGTGGTCGCCCTGGTCGCAGCGGCCATCATCCGTGTCGGCAGCCGGGTGATCCACACACCGGCCGCGGTCGCGCTCGCGGCGGGCGCTTTCGTGCTGATCATGCTCAGCGTCCCGTTCCCGGTCGTGCTGATCGTGGCCGCACTGATCGGGTACCTCGGTGGCCGCTTCAATCCGGGCCTGCTCGGCCGGCCCTCCGGCCACGGCGACGAGGGCGAGGCGGGCGCCGAGCAGCCGTCCGCGGACGTCCGCCTGGGACGGCGCTTCATCCGGGCTCTCATCATCTGGCTGGTTCCGGTGGCGGCACTCGTGCTGATCGGCGGCGTGATCGGCGACCTCACCGGCTTCTTCACCCTGGCGGCGCTGGTCACCTTCGGCGGTGCCTACGCCGTGCTGCCGTTCGTCGCCACCCAGGCCGTGAACCACTACGGCTGGCTCTCCTCCAAGGACATGGTGGCCGGTCTCGCGCTCGGCGAGTCGACGCCCGGCCCGCTGATCATGGTCAACACCTTCGTCGGCTTTCTGGCCGGCTACCACCTCAAGGGCAACCTGGCCTGGGGCCTGCTGGGCGCGACCATCGCCACGCTGGCGACGTTCGTGCCCAGCTTCGTCTTCATCATCAGCGGCGCGCCCCTGATCGACCGCATCCGCACCACGGGCAGCTTCGCCAGTGGCCTGAACGGCATCACGATCGCCGTGGTGGGCGTGATCGGCGGCCTGGCCGTGTTCGTCGCCCGCCACGCCGTGATCGCCGACGGCCATCCCGACTGGGTGCTCGCGCCGCTGGCCGCGGCGGCCTTCATCGCCGTCTGGCGCTACCGCGTTGGCGTCATCCCGATCGTCCTCGCCTGCGCCGCCGCCGGCATCCTCGACACGCTGATCGGATAGCGCCCTACCGCTCCGTCCGGTAGCCCGTAGACTGAGCTGGTGCGTGGCTGCTGTAACGAGCGGTGGATCGTTCGCCTCGCCGTTGTGCCAGTGCTGCTGGCGCTCTTCGGGGCCGCCGCTGCGTCCGCCTCCGGATCGGTGATCGCGGTCGGTTCCGACCCGTTTACGAACACGACCAGCCAGCATGCCACCGCGGTCGAGCCGGACAGCTTTGCATTCGGCCAGACTGTGGTCGAGGCATCTCAGCTGGGCCGGTTCTTCAGTGCCGGCTCATCTGCCATCGGTTGGGCGAGGTCGGGAGACGGCGGCTCGACGTGGGTGAGCGGTTCCCTACCGGGGATTACGCCGTTCACCTCCTCGGCCGGACCCTATGACCGGGTCAGCGATCCGTCGGTGGCGTACGATCGCAAGCATGGCGTGTGGCTGGTGTCCTCGCTGGCGCTGTCCGAAACGCCTTCTCCCGTCCACGGCGCGGCCGTGATCGTCAGCCGCTCGACCAGCGACGGAGTCAGCTGGGCGAACCCGGTGGCGGTGATGCAATCGGCCGGTGACCCGGACAAGAACTGGACGGCGTGCGACAACAGTCCGACCAGTCCCTTCTACGGCAGCTGTTACACGGAGTGGGACAACGCCGGGCAATCCAACCTGATCCAGATCAGCACGTCGAATGACGGTGGCCTGTCCTGGTCGACCGCAGCCGCAACCGCAAACCTGGCGCACGGCATCGGCGGCCAGCCGCTGGTGCGGGCGGGAGGCGCGGTGATCGTGCCGATCCTGAACGCCACCGAGACGAAGCTGCTGTGGTTTCGATCGCGGGACGGTGGAGCAAGCTGGGGCGCGACCCACCTGGTGTCGGCGCTTGCGGTGCATCGGGTGGCCGGCGCACTTCGCGCTCCGTCCCTGCCCTCGGCCGAGATCGATAAGGCGGGCAAGATCTACGTGGTGTGGGCGGACTGCCGGTTTCGCGGATCCTGCACGTCCAATGACGTCGTCATGGCGACCCTGACCGGGACGACCTGGTCGCCGGTCAAGCGTGTCCCGCTCGACGGCGCGCAGAGCGGCCAGGACCACTTCCTCCCTAGCATCGCCGTCGACCGCGCCAGCTCCGGCCCGACCGCCCGCATCACCGTCAGCTACTACCACTACCCGGTCGCCGCGTGCAGTCTGACCACGTGCCGGCTGGACGCAGCGGCCAGCTCCTCCGCCGACGGCGGCACGACGTGGACTCCGCCAACGCTTGTGGCCGGGCCGATGTCACTGTCATGGCTGCCGGATACGTCCCAGGGGCGCATGATCGGCGACTACTTCTCAACGTCGTACGTCGCTGGTGTCCCGTACACGTTTCTGTCCGTGGCAACTGACCCGCTCGGCAGCGGCCAGGCCTTCGACCAGTTCCTGGCCACAGCCGCACTGCCGACGGCCGCTCACGTCGCGAGCTCGCGGCCCGTGGACACGCACGTTACGTCCAGCGCTCGCAGCTCCGTGGGACGCCTCCTCACCGCCCGATAGACGGCCGCCGGCCTTGACCGAAGGCCCCAACGCTGCGGAGGTGGCTTTCGCCACCTCCGCTACGTCGCGGCCCGCCCCGGCGGGGCGGACGCCCTATGGTCGTATGCCGGTCAATTCTCGGCCGTGGTTACCCGCTCTGCAGGCATCCAAGGCCGGTCCTGGCGAA
>JAWVEC010000287.1:0-3432 GCA_033856975.1 Gaiellales bacterium | reverse complement strand
CGTCAGCTGACCCCAAGCATCGATCCAGTCCGCGACCGCCAGAGCGTATCGGCGCGCGTCGGAGACCGTTGCAAATACGACGATCTCGAGTTGTCCGTGATCCCCAGTTGCTCCAACATTTCCGATGTACGCTCGGACCGATCCTGTGAGCGGAGGCATCTGTGCCAACATCGCCGCGACCTTCGACCGACCCGTCAGGCGCATAGCGCCGACCCGCCCTGGGACAAACGCCGCCACGACCGACGCCGAGGTGTAGACGTGGCCGCCGGCGGTAGGTGTCGATACCGAGCCGCTGTGATCGGCGGCCGAGGAGCCGCAGCCAGAGGCGAGCGCGGCGATAGCGGCCAGCAAAATCCAGTTCGAAGATTTCAATAGACCTCCTCGAAGAATCAAGGTAAAACAGAATCGGACCCGACGGACCCGCCACGATCATGTTCTCAGGAAGTCGATCGAAGGGCACCTACCAGGACCCTGGAGCCTTGGAGTGGGCGCGTCGGGCGTTGCGGCACAACGATCAGGAGGGCTCGCCGAACCAGTGGGACAGTGCTTGTCGCAGCGTGAGCGCAGCGGTGTCGGTGGATTCGTCGGCGGTTGCGGCCCAGGCGATGTAGGCGTCGGGGCGGATCAGGAGGGCGTCCGCCGGCCGGTCACCGGTTTTCGCGGCGAGGATCTCGATGCGATGCTGCCAGTCTCGCGCCGTCTCGCGCAGGTCTGAGCGGTCGGCGAGGTCGAGGAGTACCGGTCGCGCAGTGTGCATCAACCCGGCGACGCTGGTTGTGCCCTGGTCGGTGTGCAGGGTGAGGCTGGGTGCGAATGTGCCGGCCAAGGCGTGGTGGTCGGGGTTCGGGATCGGGTAGCGGATGTCGGTGCCTGCGATGAGGGCTCCGATGCGGCGCAGTGGCTGCTCGTCGGTGACGAGTTCCAGGAAGAGTTCCCGCAGCGCCTCGGCGGCTGGGTCGTGTCCGCGCCGCAGTGCCACCTGGGCTCGCGTGTGGAGCAGTGTGCGTTCGCCGGCGAGGTGCCGTTCGTCGTGGTATGTGTCCAGCAGGCCGGCCGGCGCCCAGCCGTGGATGTCCGCGGCCAGCTTCCAGCCAAGGTTGACGCTGTCGATCATGCCGGCGTTGAGGGCCACGCCTGGGGCGGGGAACAGGTGGGCGGCGTCGCCGGCCAGCAGGATCCGCCCGTCGCGGTATCGCTCGACGTGTCGAGCGTGAAAGGTGAAGCGCGTCAGCCGGGTCGGTTCTCCCAAGGGCAGATCCACGCCGAGCACGCGACGGATGCTGTCCCGAAGCTCGGTCAAGGTCATCGGCTCGTCGTCGTCGTAGTCGGCCGACTCCTCCTCGCTGGTGAAGACCCCCAGCAGCGCACGGTCGGTCGACCCGGTGGCGAACACACCGCGCTCGGTCCGTGTGAAACCGAAGCCGATCCTGCCCACCCCCACGACCTCGAGGTCGCCGTTCTCGAGCACGGTCACCGACTCGGGCATGATGGTCTGACCGAGCCGGTTGACCTCCGGATACGTGGTGCCGGGGAACGGGATATGGGCCAGGTCGCGCACCCGGCTGCGCGCCCCGTCGCAGCCGACCAGATATCCGGCGGTCACCCGATACCGCCCGTCCGGCCCGCGCACGTCCGCGGTGACCGTGGCGTCGTCCTGGCTCAGCCCGACCAGCTCCTGTCCGCGGCGGATCTCGGCGCCGAGCTCGCCGGCGAGCTCGGCGAGCACACGCTCGAGTCGCGGTTGTGGGAGCAGCAGCAGCTGCATCGGCGGATCGGCCAGGCGTGCGAAGTCCACATGCACCTCGCCGAACGGCAATCGGAGCGCCGGGATGGGGCCGGTGCCGGCTGCTTGGAATCGTTCCAGCAGCCCTCGGTAGCGCAACAGCTCCAGGATCTGCCCGCCGAGACCGCCGGCCTTCGGAACCTCTCGGATCTGCGGATGCCGCTCCAACACCAGCGCGCGTACTCCAGCCAAGCGCAGCTCAACAGCAAGCATCAGGCCGGTCGGGCCGGCGCCCACGATGATGACATCGGCGTCCATCACCGACCGCTCCCGCGCCGTCCCCTCGCCCTGGCGCTCAGCTTCTCAGTCGTTGGTCTCGTACTTGAACGAGATGTTGAGTCGAACGCGGTAATCGGACACCTTGCCGTTTTCGACGGTGACATCGGTCCGTGTGACCTCTGCCACCCGAAGATCGCGGATCGTCTTGGCAGCCGTCTCGACGGCGTTTCGCGCCGCCGCTTCCCACGACTCGCTGCTGACGCCGATCACTTCCGTGACGCGGTAGACGCTGTCGGACATCTCGTCTCCTCCTCTGGCGGTTGCTTGATCGAGGTGATCAACTATCGCACGTCTCCGATCCCGACCCCTGGCAGGTTCGGACTCCCGCGCCGCCAGCTCTCGGGCTTGACGGACTTGACGGCTCCGGCTACCGTGTACTTGACGATCTTGACGGAGGAGAACGATGTCAGCCCGCGAGCTCGAAACGCGACTCGCCCACCTGCCGAGGCCGAAGCGAACGGCCACGAACGCGCTTTTGGCGGCGCTCGTCGAGCTGCTCGGGCAGGGCACCGTGACGGTCGCCCAGATCCGCGAAGCCACCAACCATCTGGCGGTTGAGCACGACGATGCCGGCCGCCGTCTGCTCGAGGTTCGGAACGACCTGCTGGGGCTGACGCGGTGGCAGCGGATCGGCGCCGGCTGTTTGGCGCCCGAGCGACTTCCGAAGCGGAGCCGCGAGCGCTACCGACAGCTGCGCCAGCTGCATCGTCTGATCGGTCTGCGCATTCCCGGCACGGCCGGCTTCTCGTATCCGGCATGGCAGTTCGACGACGATCTGCAGCCGCTGCCTCAGATCCCTGAGCTGGCCGCGATCCAGGATGAGGCCGATCTCTCGGCCGCCGAGCTTCACGAGCTGATGACCAACGCCGACGTGGGCGCGGGGATCGAACCGGCCGAGCTTCTGCGAACGGGTGACATGACGACGCTTCGCCGGATCCTGCTCGCTCAGGCGGATCAGGCTGCGTGAGCCGTCCGCTCGTCGAGCGACTGCCCGATCCCCCCGCATCCAAACCCGCCGCTGCGCCCGCTCTGCTGCACGTCCGACTGGACGACCACGTCCGCATCCACGCCGAACCGGACCTCCTCTCCAAGCCGGCGAACCGCCCCGGCCGGTACCGGTTCGACGCCCCCGCGGGCGAGTATCCGGTGACGTACACGGCGGCGAGCTTCGACGCCTGCGTCGCGGAGAAGTTCCATGACCGCAGAGTGGTTGAGCAACGACGCCTGACCGAGCAGGTCAGCCTCGTGTCGTCCCTGCGCGACCTGCGCCTCGTGCCCTTTCACGACTCGGTCATGCTTGCCCGGTTGGGGCTGGACGCCCGGATCTGGACGACGATCGACTACCCGGCCAGCCAGCGGTGGAGCCTTCG
>JAWVEC010000286.1:0-2882 GCA_033856975.1 Gaiellales bacterium | reverse complement strand
CCGCGATTGGATTCAGCATCGCCTCGCAGATCACCAACCTGTTCTTCAAGCTGGGCACCAGCGGGATCGCGATCGGGATCGTGCTGACAGTTGCCGTCTACATGCTTCAGACGCTGTTCTACACGCTCTACGCGGTGATCGTCGCCCGCGGGCTGAGCGACGGGCCGCTGCCGGAAACGGCGGTTGCAGTGAGCTGACACCTCTATCCTGTCCGAGGTGTCGCTCGGACAGGACGTCCCCTCCGTGATGCGAAGCCGCCCCCTGCGGGCGCTGCTGGCCGCGGAGGTGATCTCGACCACGGGCAGCCAGATGACCTGGCTGGCGCTGCCCTGGTTCGTGTTGACCACAACCGGGTCGGCATCCCGGATGAGCTTCGTGGTCGCCGCCGAGGTGGGCGCCTACGTGTTGTTCGGGGTGCCGGCGGGGGCGGTGGTCGCGCGGCTGGGTGCGCGGCGTACGATGCTGCTCACCGACGGCCTGCGCGCACCCACGATGCTGCTGGTGCCACTGCTGCACTGGGCCGGAGCGCTGACGTACCCGGCGCTGCTGCTGTTCGCCTTCCTGATCGGCGCGCTCGGCACACCGTACGGCGCCGCCCAGCGGGTGGTCGTGCCGGAGCTGCTGGGCGAGGACGAGACGGTGGTCACCAAAGCGAACGCGCTGTTTCAGAGCGCGACGCGGCTGACGTTGCTGGCCGGCCCGCCGATCGCGGGGATTCTGATCGGCATCATCGGCGCCCCGGGGGTGCTGGTGATCGACGCGGCCAGCTTCGCAGTGGCGTTCGCGCTGGTCGCCGTGGCCGTACCGCCGATCGCGACCCCGCGAGGCGACGCCGGCGGGCATGGCAGCGTGCTGGCGGGCGTCAGGTACGTGCGTCGCGACCCGCTGCTGCGGCTGTGGGCGGTGAGCATCACCATCGGTGACGGCGCCTGGCAGGTTGTGTTCGTCGGCACGCCGGTGCTGGTCTACACCCACTACGGCGGCCGGGCCGCGCTGGCCGGGCTGATCCTGGGCGGTTTCGGCGGTGGGGCGATCGTCGGCAACGTGCTCGCCTACCGCCTGTTCTCGGCGGTCGTTCCGCCGCGCCTGATTGCGGCCGCGCTGCTCGTCCAAGCGCTACCGCTGTTCCTGCTCTCGCTTCCCGTTCCAGCGGCTGCGCTGGTGGCGGCGCTGGCCCTGTCTGGGGCGGGCAACGGCCTCGCCAACCCCACCATCCATGCGACGCTGACGCTGCGGCCGCCGCCGCCGATTCGGGCGCAGGTGGTGTCGGCCGTCTTCACCGCCTCGATGATCGGAGGCCCGCTGGCGCTGCTGGCCGCCGGCCCCGCGTTCACCGCGCTTGACAGCCGCACGGTGCTGGCCATGGCCGCGACCGCCCAGCTGGTGGCGATGATGATGCTGGCGGCTTCGATGCTGACAAGGTGGGATGCGCGCGCTCCAGCGTATGACGCGTGAAGGCGCAGCGATGATCTCCAGCTACCCGCAAGGATGAATACATCTTCATGCGTGCTAAGGTGCGGGAATGCGCCATGGAGTCCAAGGACACGGCGGGCATGCGAAGCTTGATGCTCAGACGGCCCGGGAGGTTGCCGACACCATGCAGGCGCTGTCGGCTCCCAGCCGGCTTCGGATCCTGGGCCGGCTGCGTGAGTCGGAGTGTGGGGTGACCGAGCTCGCCGAGGCGGTCGGCATGGAGCAATCGGCCGTGTCGCACCAGCTTCGCCTGTTGCGTCATCTGGGTTTGGTGGTGGGGGAGCGAGATGGTCGCCGGATCGTCTACGCGTTGCATGATTCGCACGTCGGGGTGCTGCTCGATGAGGCGGTCTTCCACGTCCAGCACCTGCGCTTGGGCTACTCCTCCGGTGAGGAGGCGAAGGGCGCGTGAGCGTCCCTCACGATCACAGTCACGGTGACGGCCACGGCCACGGCCACGGTGAGCACGGACACACGCATGGACTGGTCGACCGCTCCATCGTGCGGTCGCGGGAAGGCGTGCGGGCAGTCAGCCTCAGCCTGGCCGTGCTTGGTGCGGCCGCGGCCGCGCAGACGGTGGTGTTCCTGCTCTCGGGGAGCGTCGCGCTGCTGGCCGACCTGATCCATAACTTCGGAGATGCGCTGACCGCGGTGCCGCTCGGCATCGCGTTTCTGGTTCGAAGCATGCGGGGCGAGAAGCTGGCCGGGCTGGCCGTCGTGCTCGCGATCTTCGTCTCGGCCTGCGTCGCGCTCTACGAGACCGTTCAGCGGTTTGTCCACCCCCAGCATCTGTCGCACCTGGGGATTCTGGCGGTCGCGGGACTGATCGGATTCGTCGGCAACGAGCTGGCGGCTCGACTGCGCCTGCGAGCCGGCAGGCGGCTCTCGAGCCCGGCCCTGATCGCGGATGGAAACCACGCCCGGATCGACGGATACGTCTCGCTTGCGGTGGTCGCAAGCGCCATCGTCGTCTGGGCCGGGGCGCCGATCGGCGATCCCATCATCGGCCTTCTCATCACCGTCGTGATCCTCAAGATCACATGGGACTCCTGGCGCACGATCAGAGCCAGCGAGCCGGGAGAGCCGCTGCCGAGCGGTAGCCTGTAGGCAGTGGCCCAAGCCGTCCCCCTGCGATCTCCCGGCCGCGACGACCTGATGCGGCGTGCCCGCCAGCTTGCCTGGGCCGGGAACCTCTGGCACGTGATCGAGTTCGCCATCGCGGTCGCGGCCGGGATCGCGGCATCGTCGGTGGCCCTGGTGGCGTTTGGCATCGACAGCCTGATCGAGCTACTCGCCGGCGGCGTAGTGCTGTGGCTGTTTACCGGTCGGCGCGTCGGATCGGCAGCCGCCGAGCGACGGGCACAACAGGTGATCGCGGCCAGCTTCTTCGCGCTCGCCCTGTACGTGGT
>JAWVEC010000285.1:0-9922 GCA_033856975.1 Gaiellales bacterium | reverse complement strand
GCGACGCCGATCCGGTCGAGACGGCGGCCTGGGGCGTCGAGCAGGCCAAGGCCCAGGGCCGCGACGTCGTGATCGTCGACACCGCCGGCCGGCTGCACATCGACGAGCAGCTGATGGACGAGCTGGTTCGGATCCGAAACGCCGTCAAGCCGCACAACATCCTGCTGGTGCTGGACGCGATGAGCGGCCAGGACGCCGTCACCACGGCGCAGGCCTTCTCCGAGGCGGTCGACTACGACGGCGTGATCCTGACAAGCTCGACGGCGACGCCCGCGGCGGCGCCGCGCTGGCGGTGCGGGCGGTCACCGGCAAGCCGATCAAGTTCGTCTCGGTGGGCGAGAAACTCGACCAGCTGGAGGAGTTCCACCCCGACCGGCTGGCATCCCGCATCCTTGGCATGGGCGACGTGATGTCGCTGATCGAGCGGGCGCAGGAGCAGTACGACGAGGGCACCGCGGCCGAGATGCAGGAGAAGCTGCGCAAGTCTGAGTTCACATTGGAGGACTTCCTCGTCCAGATGCGGCAGGTGCGCAAGATGGCACAGGGCCAGGGCATGGCAGGCCTGCTGGGCATGATCCCCGGCATGGGCCGCCAGCTCAAGAACCTGCAGGTGGACGAGCGCCAGATCGATCGCGTGGAGGCGATCATCCTCTCGATGACGGCCGCCGAACGCCGCAACCACAAGCTGATCGACGGCTCCCGCAGGCGCCGGATTGCGGCCGGCAGCGGCACCAATGTACAGACCGTGAACCAACTTCTGGCACAGTTCAAGCAGGTTCAGAAGATGATGAAGCAGGTCGGCAAGGGTAAGATGCCCCAGATTCCCGGAATGCAACGGAGGTAACGAGTGGTAAAAATCCGCCTCGCACGTCACGGCAACAAGAAGAATCCGATCTACCGCGTGGTCGTCGCCGACTCGCGTGAGCCGCGGGACGGCAAGACGCTGGAGACGATCGGCCGCTACAACCCGCAGCACGATCCCTCCCTGATCGAGATCGACGCCGACAAGGCGCGGTCGTGGCTCAACAAGGGCGCGCAGCCGACCGATCAGGTTGCGAAGCTGCTCAAGATCCTCAAGATCGACAAGGCCGAGACGGTCTGAGCCTTGGAGGAGATCCTCACCCACCTCGCCCGCGAGCTGGTCGACAACCCCGACCAGGTGCGCGTCGAGCGGATCGAGCGCGAGGATGGTGAGCTGGTGCTGGAGCTGCACGTGGCGCCGGAGGACATGGGCAAGGTGATCGGCAAGCAGGGCCGCATCGCGCGTGCCCTGCGCACGGTCGTCAAGGCCAGCTCGGTGCGAGCCGGCCGTCGCGTGCATGTCGAGATCGCTGACTGACTGGCGGCCGCCGCGGGTGGTTGTGGGCGCGGTCGGCAAGGCGCACGGCCTGGACGGCGCCACCCACCTCGTCGGCTACGGCGGCGTGGTGCCGATCGACCGCGGCAGCGAGGTGTGGGTCGGTGACCGTCCCGCGATCGTCGTCGAGCGCAAGGGCACCCACGACAAGCCGATCGTGCGCTTCGACCTGGCGGCGACCCGCGACACGGTCGAGGAGCTGCGCGGCCTCGACGTGACCGTCGCGGCCGAGGCGCTGCCCGAGACCGAGCCGGACGAGTTCTTCCACATCGACCTGCTCGGCTGCGAGGTGCGTAGCGGCGACCGCCTGCTGGGATCGGTGGCACGCGTGCACGAGTATCCCGCCAACGACGTGCTCGAGCTGGACAGCGGCGAGATGATCCCGTTCGTCGAGGACGTGGTGGTGTCGGTCGACGTGCCGGGCCGCCGGCTGGGCGTGGTCGAGGGCTTTGTCGAGTGATCTCGATCGACGTCTTCACCCTGTTTCCCGAATCGCTGCAGTGGCTGTCCGAGACGCGGCCGGTGCGAAACGCGACCGAGGCCGGCCAGCTCGAGCTGCGCGCCGTCGACTTGCGCGAGTTCGGCCAGGGCGGATACCGACAGGTCGATGACGCGCCGTACGGCGGCGGTGCGGGCATGCTGATCCGGGTCGACGTCGTCTGCGCCGCGCTGGAGGGCACCTACGGCATGGATGCCGAGCGCGTGCGCGAGCGCCGGCGGGTGGTGGCGCTGGCGCCGGTCGGCCGCCAGTTCAGCGACACCGTGGCCGATGAGCTGGCCGGGGTGGGCGAGCTGACGCTGCTGTGCGGCCGCTACGAGGGCTTCGACCAGCGCGTGCACGAGCACCTCGCGAACGATGAGATCTCGATCGGTCCGTACGTGCTGTCGGGCGGCGAGATCGCGGCCATGGCCGTGGTCGATGCCGTCTGCCGCAAGCTGCCGGGAGCGCTCGGCAGGGAGCAGAGCCACCTCGAGGAGTCGTTCTCGGCCGAGCTGGAAGGCGGCCTTGAGTATCCGCACTACACGCGGCCGGAGCAGTTCCGCGGCTGGCGGGTGCCCGACGTGCTGCTGTCTGGCCATCACGCCGAGATCGAGCGCTGGCGGCGCGAACGCTCCCGGGAGCGCAGCCGTCCCTAGCTGGGGTACCGGCCCCGGCATCGCTGATACGATTCCGCACCTCCGAAACGACGCGAGGACGAGACGCCGTGACCGTGATTCAGGACATCGAGGACCGCCAGCGCCGGGAGCTCCCAGAGTTCAAGGCCGGTGACACCGTGAAGGTGCACTTCAAGGTGATCGAGGGCACACGCAGCCGCGTTCAGGTGTTCGAAGGCATCTGCATCAAGCGCCAGGGCGAGGGCGTGCGCGAGACGTTCACGGTTCGCAAGAAGTCGTTCAACGAGGTGTTCGTCGAGCGCACCTTCCCGGTGCATTCGCCGCGGATCGAGAAGATCGAGGTTGCGAGCATCGGCGACGTCAGCCGCGCGAAGCTCTACTACCTGCGCGACAAGGTCGGCAAGGCCGCCCGCGTGCGCGAGAAGTCCCGCTAGTCCAGGTGGAGGGCACGCCGCCCGACCCGACACCGGGCGAGCCGCCGGTCGAACCATCCGCGCCGCCGGTTGAATCGTCTCTGCCCGCCGACTCCTTCGCTGCGCCCGAGGCTGGGCAGCCAGCCGCCGAGGTGGACGATCAGCCTGCGGTGGCCGCTGCGCCGCCCGGCCCTCCGCCCAAGAAGCAGATCAACCCGGTGCTCGAGCTGGCGCTGATCCTGCTGGCCGCGGTCGGCCTGTGGTGGGCCGGTGGAAACTGGTTCGTCAAGCCCTATCGGATCCCGTCCGCGTCGATGGAGCCGACGCTGAGGAGCGGCGACCGCGTGCTGGTGTCGCGCTTCATCTACCGGTTCCACGACCCCCGCCGGGGCGACGTGATCGTCTTCCATCCGCCCGGCACCGGCGACACGGCGGTCCGGGGCGCCAAGACCGAGGCCAGCGTGTACTACATCAAGCGCATCATCGGGCTGCCGGGCGAGACGGTTGAGGGGATGAAGGGGCACGTCGAGATCTGCTCCGCACCGCAGGTGGGATGCCACGTCCTGAAGGAGCCGTACCTGGCGCAGGGCACGATGACCGACTTCGCGCCGGTCAGGGTGCCGCAGGGGCAGTACTTCATGATGGGCGACAACCGGGCCGTTTCGGATGACAGCCGCTACTGGGGCACCCTGCCGCGCGCCAACATCATCGGCGAGGCGTTCGCCACCTACTGGCCGCTCGACCGGCTACGCACGCTCTGATCACGGCCGTTCGCCCCGTCCGCGGCCGGGGGTAACCTTGCTCGCGATGGCCGTCGCCGTTGCGCCCGCAGTCCAGTTGCTCGTCCATGACCGCGCGCTCGGCGTGCGCCACGTCGCGGGCGCCGACGAGGCCGGCCGCGGCTGCCTGGCCGGGCCGCTGGTGGCGGCCGCGGTATGCCTGGACACCGAGGCGGACATCGACCGCGCGCTGGCCGGCCTCGACGACTCCAAGCGCATCCCGGCGCCGCGCCGCGAACAGGTGGCCGCCGCCGTCATCGGCTGCGCGGCCGCGTTCGTGGTGGTGGTGGTGCCGGCGTCCGAGATCGATCGCAACGGCCTTCACCGCTCGAACCTGCGCGCACTGGCGGACGCGCTGCGGGCGCTGGGCGATCTGCCCGACCGCTGCCTGAGCGACGGCTTCGTGCTGGGAGAGGGCGCGCCGCCGCATCGCGCCATCGCCGGCGGTGACCGCACCAGCGCGGCGATCGCCGCCGCCTCGGTGATCGCGAAAGTGACGCGCGACCGCTTCATGCATCAGGCGGCCGGCGAGTACCCGGACTACGGATTCGAGCGCCATGTCGGCTACATCACGCCCGAGCACTCGGCGGCAGTGCGCGCGCACGGGGCGACGCCGCTGCATCGGCTCTCGTTTGCTGCCGCCGCCTACGGACAGCCGGCATGATCGCGCTCTCCGACCAGAGGTACGGGCGGCTGGCAGAGACGCTGGCGGCGTGGGCGCTGCGGCTGCGCGGCTACCGCGTGGTGGGCCAGAACGTGCGCGTCGGGGGCCGCGAGGTCGACCTGCTGGCGCGCCGCGGATCGCTGCTGGTGGTGTGCGAGGTCAAGGCCCGGCGCACCAGCCTGTTCGGGGCGCCGGCCGAGGCCGTCGGCCCGCACAAGCGCCGCCGTCTGCGTGAGGCGGCTGAGATGCTGATGGCTGACGATCCCAGCGTCGAGCGGGTGCGGTTCGACGTGATCGCCGTGTCGGGGTTTGGCGTTCGGCACCTGCCGTCGGCCTTCTGAGCCGGCGCCCGTAGCCGCTTCGTGACCGCTTCCTGACCGCTCGTCACCCTCCGGCTCGAGTTTGCTCCGTAGGTTTGCACGATGCTTGCAAGCGCGGTCAGCTTCTGGATCTCCGGCGTCGATGCCCGGCGTACCGACGTCGAGGCGCACGTCGAGCGCGGCGTGCCCGCCTTTGCAGTGGTGGGCATGGCCGACCGGGCGGTGCAGGAGGCGCGCCAGCGCGTGCGCAGCGGCATCCTGTCCGCCTCCTACGACTTTCCCGGCGTGCGCGTCACCGTCAACCTGGCGCCGGCCCGCGAGCGCAAGGAGGGGGCCGGGTTCGACCTCGCGATCGCGCTGGCGGTGCTGGCGGCGTCCGGGCAGGTGCCGACCGGGCTCGTCTCGCGGGTGGCTGCGGTGGCCGAGCTGGGGCTGGACGGGCGGCTGCGCCCTGTGGGCGGCGTGCTGGCGTGCGCCGAGGCCGCCCGCGTACTTGGATTGGAGGCGATCGTGGTGGCGCCTGAGAACGCTGCGGAGGCGGCGCTGGCCGAAGCGGTGCCGGTGCTGGCCGCGCACGATCTCTACGAGGCGGTCGAGATGCTGTGCGGACGAGCCGATCCTCCGCCACCGCCGCCCGCGGCGCCGGTAACCGTGATCCGCCAGCCCGACATGGCGGATATCCGCGGGCAGTCCGGCGCCCGCCGTGCGGTCGAGGTGGCGGCGGCCGGCGGCCACAACCTGCTGATGGTCGGGCCGCCCGGGTCGGGCAAGACGATGCTGGCCCGCCGGATGCCGGGCATCCTGCCGCCGCCGACGCTGTCCGAGCTGCTCGAGATCACCCGAATCCACTCGGTGGCGGGGCTTCTGAACGGCAGCGGACGCGCCCACGGCCGCCCGTTCCGCGCGCCGCACCACAGCGCATCCCAGGCCGCCTTGATCGGCGGTCGCACGCTGCGGCCGGGCGAGGTGACGCTGGCGCACCGCGGCGTGCTGTTTCTGGATGAGCTGGCCGAGTTCAACCGTGCCGCGCTGGAGGCGTTGAGGGTGCCGTTGGAGGACGGCGAGGTGCTGATCTCACGGGCGCTGGGCTCGGTGCGGATGCCGGCCCGCTGCGTTGTGGTCGCGGCGATGAACCCGTGCCCCTGCGGGCACCGGGGCGATCCTCGCCGCGAGTGCCTGTGCCCGCCGCGGCGCCTGGAGGCCTACCGAACGCGCATCAGCGGGCCGCTGGCCGACCGCTTCGATCTCCGCGTCGAGGTGCCGCGAGCCGAGGCGCACGGAGCGCCGGGCGAGCCGAGCGAGCGGATCGCGCAGCGGGTCGCCGTCGCCCGCTCGCTGCTGATGGAGCGCAAGCCGCAGCCATCCGGCGATGCCGACCGGTTCCTGCGCTCGGCGGTCGAGCGGCTGGCGCTGTCGGCACGAAGCAGCGACCGGATCGGACGCGTGGCCGCCACGGTCGCGGCCCTGGACGGCCGTGATGCGGTGCTCGAGGACGACATGGCGGAGGCGCTCAGCTACCGGCTGGACGTGAGCCGATGAGCTGTGATGCTGAGCTGCGGGTGGTGCTGGCCGGGGCGTCGGGCGGCGTCGACCCGGGACGGCTGGCGCGGCGGCACGGCTGTAAGACGCTGCTTCGCGCCGCCCCCGGCATGCTCGAGCGGATGGGCGCGCTGCCGGCGTTGATCGACGCGCTGCGGCTGGCTCGCGGCGCCGATCTGGAGGTGTACCGAACGGAGCTCGGCGAGCGCGGCATCGTCTGCCTGACACGCTCGCAGGCCGGATACCCGGAGCGGCTGCACCAGCTGCACGATCCGCCGCTGGCCGTGTTCCTGTGCGGGCCGCGAGCGGATGCCCTGTGCTGGCCGGCGCCGGCCGCCGCGGTGGTGGGCTCGCGCCGCTCGTCCGATGCCGGGCTGCTGCTGGCCGAGCGGCTGGCCGGGGCCGTAGCCGCGGCCGGCGGACTGGTGGTGAGCGGGCTCGCTCTGGGAGTGGACGCGGCTGCCCATGAGGGAGCGCTGTCGGCCGGCGGTGTGACCGTGGCGGTGCTTGGCTGCGGCGTGGATGTCGCCTACCCTCGCACCAACCGGCGGCTGTTCTCGCGCATCCGCGAGTCGGGGCTGCTGCTGTCGGAGTATCCGCCCGGCACGCCGCCCGCTCCATGGAGGTTTCCGGCCCGCAACCGGCTGATCGCGGCGCTGGCGGACGCCACGGTGGTGGTCGAGGCGCGCGCCGGCAGCGGCGCGCTGATCACCGCCGACCACGCGCTCGACCTGGGGCGTGACGTGCTGGCCGTGCCCGGGGCGGCGGGCCTGAAGAGTGCCGCCGGGGCCAACGGCCTGCTGAAGGCGGGGGCCGGCCTGATCGAGTCGGCCGAGGATCTCTGTGCCTGGCTCGGCCTGGCGCCGCCTGCGCCGATGGGCGAGCCGCCGGAGGGTGACGAGCGGGGCGTGCTGTCGGCGCTCCAAGATCACCCCGCCACCCCCGATGACCTCGCGTCGCGGCTGACGCTGCCGGCCGCAGCGGTGGCGGCGGCGCTGGTGCGGTTGGAGCTGTCCGGTCGTGCCGCGCGCTGCGCCGACGGAAGCTGGTCGGCGCGGTAGGCTGACGCGGTGAGCGATCGACGTCTGGTACGCGTGCCGCGAGCGTGGGGTTCCGGCGGCGAGGCGATGTGCGAGGCGGCGGCGATGCCGCTGCCGGTGGCCGACGCCGCCACCATCGCCGAGGCGTCCCTGGCCGGTCAGACGGCCGGCATCGCGGCGGCTCTGCCGGAGCGGCCGGTGGTGCTGGGCGGCTGTTGCTGCGCCCACATCGGCGCCGTGGCCGGGTGTGCCGCGCGCCACGGCCGGATCGGGATCGTGTGGCTGGACGCCCACGGCGACCTCAACACGCCGCAGTCGTCGCCGTCAGGCAACGAGTGGGGGATGCCGTTTCGGATCATCCTCGACCAGGGCCACGCGGCTGTCGGCGACTGCATCCTGATCGGCGCTCGCAGCCTCGATCCGCCGGAGCAGGCGTTCATCGCCGAGACGCGGCTGGCGGACTCGATCGACGATCTCGACCGCGTTCTGGTGGGCGTCTCCGGCGTGTACATCGCGTTCGACTGCGACGTGCTCGATCCCGGCCAGATCGCCTGCTTCATGCCCGAGCCCGGCGGCCTCAGCCTCGACGAGGGAGTCGGCATCCTGGAACACGTCGCCGGCCGCGTACCGATCCTGGGAATGGGCTTGACCGGCCTGGTCGCGGACGCTGCCAACGTCCCGCGGCTTGGGCGCCTATGCGACGCGGCGGGACTGTCGGGGTAGAAATCCCGCCCCTCCGAGGGGTGTGGCCGAGGAGTTGGACACGTGCCCCATCTCCATGCCGTCATTGAAGCGTTAGGGTGACGCGAATGGCCGAGGCCGAGACTCGCTACGCAGTGACAGTGGACGGTGTCCACATCGCCTACCAGGCGCATGGGGCCGGGGCGGTCGATCTAGTCTGGATTCCAGGGTTCGCACAAAACACCGAGATCAGCCTTGAGATCAATCCGTACTGGCGGCGGATGCTGTCGGTGATGGCGGCGCGGTGGCGCGTGATCTTGTTCGACAAGCGAGGCACGGGCCTCTCTGATCGGCAGCAGACGCCGGACTTAGAGAAGCGGGTGGATGATCTTCGTGCGGTGTTGGACGCGGTCGGGTCGCAGTCAGTGGTGTTGTGCGGCGAGGAGGAGGGCGGTGCTTTGGCCGCCTTTTTTGCTGCCAGCTTCCCGAGCCGCGTGACGGCGCTCATTTTGATCAATGCTTTCGCGCGTGGGCATCGGACTACGACTTCGGGGTGAGAGAGGATGAGTTCTTGGCTGACCGTCGCCTGATGGCCGCCAGGTGGGGCACAGTCGATGACGCCCGCGAATGGGCGAGAGCGGAGGCTCCGAGCATCGCAGACGATCCCGACCTCTTGCGCGGCCTGGCCAAGGCAAACCGGCATGCCGCCTCGCCGGGCGCGGCAGTGGCGTTCTACGACGTGTGGTACGCGACCGATGTGCGAGCCGTCTTGGGAACCATTCAAGCGCCGACCTTGCTCATCAGCCGAGCAGAAGCTGGGGCAAGCGTCGGCGGGCAGGGCATCATCGCCACCGGCGCCAGTTATATGGCAGGCCAGATTCCGGGCGCGCATCATGTCCGCGTACCAGGCCGAGACATGGTGCCGTGGCTGGGGGACTCTGACCGGATCATCAACGAGATCGACCAGTTCCTGGCCGCTCAACGAGCCGAGCAAGCCGAGTTCGACCGCGTTCTTGCCACCGTGCTGTTCACGGACATCGTTGGTTCGACCGAGCGTGCCGCGGAGATGGGTGACCATCCCTGGAAGGAGCTACTGGAGCGCCACCACTCCGTCGTGCGCGCGATGCTGGGCCGCTACCGAGGTCTGGAGGTGGCCACGGCTGGAGACGGCTTCTTCGCCACATTCGATGGGCCAGCACGGGCCGTCCGGTGTGCCCAGGCCATCGTTGCCGCCGTTCGTCCCCTGGGTATCGAGATCCGCGCCGGTGTGCACACAGGTGAGATTGAGTACATGGGCGACAACGTCGGGGGGATGGCAGTACACATTGGTGCTCGCGTGGGAGCCGTCGCTGGAGCATCCGAGGTGGTTGTGTCCAGCACCGTCCACGACCTGGTCGTCGGCTCAGGACTCACCTTCGAGGATCTCGGCGTCCAAGCACTCAAGGGCGTCCCCGGCGAGTGGCACCTCTACCAGGCGACTTCAAGCTAGTCCGTTCGCGGGCGCCCGCGAGAGCTAGCCTGTTCCAGATAGCCCCCACTCGGCTCATCTCGTTCTCGTTCGACGTGCTGCTGCCAGACGTCGCAGACCGTGAGCGATTCGCTGCCGCTGAGAAGGCGCTACGGCGTCAGAACCTCAAGACGGTGGGCTAGCATGGTGCTTGCGCATGAGTTGGGAGAGCACGCCGGGCCATTTTCGGCTCAACCATGCGCTCCGAGGGGTGTAGCTCAGTTGGTAGAGCGGCGGTCTCCAAAACCGTAGGTCGAGGGTTCAAGTCCTTCCACCCCTGTCGCGCTGTTAGAACCGAATCCGGCATGGTTATGCGCAAACCCGTCCGCCGGCGCTTTGTGCGACGGCATAGTCAGTGCGGCTGATCCTGGTCGGGGACGGCCCGCAGCGCCTCGGCGCGCGTCTCGAACGTCGGGATGCGAAGTCCGACCAGGTCGAGAACGCGCCGCACGACGCCGCTCTTGGGAACGATCAACAGCAGGTTCTCGCCTCGCTCGTGAGCCGCA
>JAWVEC010000284.1:0-3592 GCA_033856975.1 Gaiellales bacterium | reverse complement strand
GGCGCAGCTCGGGCGCGCCGCCCAGCGCACGCACCACGTCGTCCAGAAACGGCGAGGGCTCGAGCAGGCGGCCGTCGTCGTCGGCCGCCTGGCGGCACAGGTGCAGCCGCCGCCACGGCCGCGTGACAGCGGTGTAGAACAGGTGCCTGTCGCGCTGCACCGAGTCGACGCGGGCGACGCCCAGCTCGGTCGACTCATCGGCATCGAGGAAGGCGCTCTCGCGCGCACCGCCCGGGAAGCTGCCCTCCTCCAGGCCCAACACGAACACGGCATGGAAGCGGCGCGTGCGCGCGCGGCGCAGATCGAGCACCGCCACCCGGCCGGCGCCGGGATCGCCGCTCCACCACGACACCCGCTCGAGCTGCGCCAGCAGCGTCGCCCGCTCGGTCGTGGCCAGGCCACGCGCGGCCGCCCCATCCAGCTGCTCCAGCGCCCGCAGCACGGCCCGCAATGCGGCCGCGTGCCGCTCGCCGGCCGCACTCTGGCGGCGAGCCGTGAGGCCGCCGGCGGCGGCGCTCATCCGGCGCACGAGGTCGGTCACCTGGGCGATCGGGTCGTCGGGCTGCGCCAGCCGATCGGCCGCCGCCAGCATCCGCGTGTAGTCGAGTTCCTCCAGCGTCTGGCGCACGTCGGCCGCCGACAGCGCCCCCCGGCCGCGGAGCCGGCCCTCGGCGTAGTCGACGGTGGTGCGGGGAATGCCCGAGAACGGTGCGCGCAGGAAGCGGAACAGCTCGCCGCGATCGCCCTCGAACCACGCGAACCGCAGCAGCCCCATCAGCGCCTGGCCGAAGGCCGACTCGCCCAGCAGCAGCGGGGCGTCCACCTCCAGCGGCACGCCCAGACCGTGGAAGGCGGTCTCGAGCGCGATCCGCCAGCGGGAGGTGTCGATGGTCAGCACGCCGATCTGGTCGGGCTCAGTGCCGGATCTGATCAGCTCGAGCGACTCGGCCGCCACCTGGTCGGCGACGCCGCGCAGCCCGCAGGCCTCGAGCAGGACGATGCTGCCATCCTGCTCCGGCGCGGCGGGCGGTTCGCGCTCGTCAAACAGCGTCCGCTCGAGGTGCACCAAGAGCGGCGAGTCGAAGTGCGCCGCGGCCGGCCGCTCCACCACCTCGTGCGGCGTCTCGGTCAGCTCCTCGACCGCCGTTCGCACCGCGGCGAATGCCGGCCGGCCGGTCTCGTACGGCAGCGAGACGGTGACGGCGCAGCGCGCCGACAGCGCGCGCAGCGCGGCCAGCTGCACGCCGGTCACGTCCTCGAAGCCGTAGGCCAGCACCGGCGAGTCGTCCCACGCCTCCAAGCGGCCGTCCAGCAGCTCGGCCGCGTGCCCGCGCAGGCCGCCACGGTCGTGTGTGGCCAGCTCGGCCAGCAGGCCGCGGTAGCGGCCGTGCAGCGCGGCCAGCTCTCCCCGCCGGCCCGGCCCCGCGAACCGCTGCAGCCGCCGTTCCAGCTGCGCCGGCCGCGAAGCCGCGGCGAGGTCGTCGAACAGGCGGCCCAAGCCATCGATGAAGCCGGCAAACCGGGCCGGAGCGGCCAGCGTCTCGAGATCGGACTCGCGCACCGCGCGCTCGAGCACCAGCCTCCGCTCCAGGCTTCCCAGCGCCGCGGTCGACTCACCGCAGCGCTCCAGCACCCGTTCGAACAGATCGTCGAAGGTGCCGATCATCCCGCCCAGCAACGCCGGGCGGCGCCGCACCAGGTCGTGCTCGGCCAGCTCCACGTCGGGGCGCGTCGGCACCACCAGGAAGGGCGTCTGGCCGGCGTCAAGCGACTCGACGAAGCGCTCGAGCAGCAGCGCGACCTTGCCGCAGTTCGCGGGACCAAGCAGGAGCGTCAGCGGCATCACCGGATTCTACGTCCGCATTCGCGGAGCTCCCCTTACATGTCCTCCCGCAGCGGGACAGGCGGTAGAGTTCCCGCCCGATGTCCTCCGATCTGTCCGGAAAAGCGGTCGTCCTGGGGCTGGATGGCGCCACCTGGGACCTGCTGCGGCCGATGGCCGAGCGGGGACTGATGCCGAACCTGGCAAAGGCGCTCGCGGCCGGCCGCCACGGCCGCCTGCAGTCATGCCTGCCGCCGTACAGCTCGCCGGCCTGGATGTCGATCTCGACCGGCAAGAATCCCGGCAGCCACGGCATCTTCGACTTCTGGGAGGCGGGGGCGCCGGGTGAGAAGAAGCTCGTCTCGTCGCGCTCCGCCAAGGGCCGCAAGCTGTGGGAGCTGGCAGACGACGCCGGCAAGGTGGCGCACGTGGTCGCAGTGCCGGTCTCGTTCCCGCCCGCGCAGCTCGCGCACGGCACGTTCACGTGCGGGATGTTCACCCCTGGCGAGGCGGTCGACTACACGTGGCCGGCCGAGCTGAAGGCGGAGCTGAAGGCGCTGCCGGGCGGCTACCGCGCCGATCCCTACGCCGACGGCCTGGAGGGGCGTGCGTTCCTGGAGCAGACCCACCAGGTGATCCGCCAGCAGGAGGTCGCCACCGAGCACCTGCTGGCGAAGGGCGAGTGGGATCTGCTGTTCTCGGTGATCCAGGCGCCCGACCCGATCCAGCACAAGTTCTGGAACGTGCTCGACCCCAGCGATCCCCGCTACGACGCCGAGCGGGCGCGCGAGTTCGTACCCCTGCTGGAGGAGAGCTACCGTCGCTGCGACGAGGTGATCGGCGACCGGCTGGGGATGGCGGAGCGGGGTGCCTTCGTGATGATCGTGAGCGACCACGGCTTTGGCCGCTACGAGAAGAACTTCTACCTGAACCGGGTGCTGGAGGATGCCGGCCTGCTGTATCGCCAGCGCAGTCCCAAGCGGGTGGCGCCGCGCGGGCTCTCGACGCGGCGCGTGATCGACGCCATCCGGCGGCTGGACGTGCTCGGCCTCGAGGGCCGGGTACCGACCCGGGTGCGCGAGAAGCTGGCGCGCGGCATCGACTCGGCGCTGTCGGTGCCGATCGACGCCGAGCGCACGCTGGCGTACGCCGCCGCCCGCTCGGCCGAGAGCGTGTTCATCTCGCCGCACGTGCCGGAGGCGGAGCGAGCCGACGTCGCCCGCCGCACGATCGCGGCGCTCGAAGCTGCACGCGACCCCGACACGGGCGATCCGATCATCGACAAGGCGTACCGGCGCGAGGACGTGTACGACGGCGGCGAGCTGCATCGCATCCCCGACATCCTGATCGACTTCGGCGAGCGACCCTACGTGGCCTCCGACCGGCTGGCGGCGAGCGCGATCGTGGAGCGGCTGCCGGCGCAGGGCGGCGGTGGCCGGCACCGGCGCTACGGCATCATCCTCGCGCTCGGCCTCGGCGTCACCGCGGGCGAGATCGAGGGCGCCAACATCGTCGACCTCGCCCCCACCGCGCTGCACGCCATGGGGCTGCCGGTGCCGGCGGACATGGACGGCCGCGTGCTGACGGAGCTGTTCACGGACGGCCGCGCGGTGGCGACCAGCGAAGCTGCGTCGAGCGACAGGTCGGACGTGGTCTACACGCCGGAGGAGGCCGCGGCGATCGAGGCCTCGCTGGAGAACCTCGGCTACATCTAGGTGCCGCCCCGGTCGTGAAGCGGGGTCTGACCCCGACCCGAGCCGCACCGAGCCT
>JAWVEC010000283.1:0-10828 GCA_033856975.1 Gaiellales bacterium | reverse complement strand
AGGCCGGCATCCACCAGCACGGCGTGCTCGCCCACCGCCGCACCTACGAGATCATGGACGCCGAGTCGGTCGGCCTGGCCGGATCGGACATCGTGCTCGGCAAGCACTCGGGACGCCACGCGCTGCGCCAGGCGTTCGCCGACCTCGGCTACACGATCGAGGGCGACGACCTGCGACGCGCCTTCGGGCGCTTCAAGGAGATCGCCGACCGCAAGCAGAAGGTCACATCGCTCGACCTGGAGGCGATCGCGTCCGACTCGCTGCGCGAACGCGAGGACGACCACCACCTCGTCGCGATGGCGGTCTCGACCCGCTCCGGAGAGCCGGCCCGGGCCGAGATCACGGTCAGTAACGGCGAGCACGAGACGACCGCCGAGGCCGAGGGCGACGGCCCGGTCGATGCCGCCTTCAAGGCCATCGACCGGCTGATGGGTGTGACCGTGACGCTGGCCGAGTACACGATCGGAGCCGTCTCCGGCGGCGCCGACGCGCTGGGCGAGGTGCGGGTCGTGGTCGAGGCCGGCGGGCGCAGCTTCTCGGCCCAGGCCGTCTCCACCGACATCACCGAGGCATCGGCCGAGGCATACCTGCGGGCGTGTGCCCACGCCAAGACGGCGAGCGAACCGGAGCAGGAGCTGGCCGGAGTCTGATGAGATACCACTGCCACCCCACGATTCCCGGCTCGATCTCGGAGAGGAAACAGCCATGAGCCCGACCACACGACCCATCCCGATCGTCGCCTGCCTGGCCGGCGACGGCATCGGCCCCGAGGTGATGGCCGAGGCGGGCCGCGTGATCGAGGCCGTATCGACGCTGTTTGGCGTGCGCATCCGCCAGGTGCACCTGCCGTTTGGCGGCGACGCCATCGACAAGCACGGCGATCCCTTCCCCTCGCACGTGCGGGCGGCGGTCAAAGCGTCCGATGCGGTGCTGCTGGGCGCCGTCGGCGGCCCCCGCTGGGACGGCTCCGAGCGGCGGCCCGAGACCGGCCTGCTGGGGCTGCGCAAGGAGCTGGACGCGTTCGCCAACCTGCGGCCGGTGCGCCACCGAAACGTCGATCTGATGGTCGTGCGCGAGCTGACCGGCGGCCTCTACTTCGGCGCCAAGACGCTGGAGGACGATGTCGCCAGCGACGTGTGCACCTACACGCGCGCCCAGGTGGAGCGGGTCGCGCGGTGGGCGTTCAAGCTGGCCCGGCGCCGCGACGGCCGCGTCGTCTCGGTGGACAAGGCAAACGTTCTGTCCACGTCCAAGCTGTGGCGGCGGGTCGTCAGCGAGCTGCACGCGGCCGAGTACGAGGAGATCCGCCTCAGCCACGAGCTGGTCGACTCGTTCGCGATGAACCTCGCCACCAAGCCCGAGGCGTACGACGTGATCCTGACCGAGAACCTGTTCGGCGACATCCTGTCCGACCTGGCGGCGGCGGTTGCCGGCGGGCTCGGGCTCGCCCCGTCGGCCTCGCTGGGCAGCGAGCCGCCCGGCATCTTCGAGCCGGTGCACGGATCGGCGCCCGACATCGCTGGCCAGGGCGAGGCGAATCCGATTGCGATGATCCTCTCGGTCTCGATGATGTTCACCCACGGCCTCGGCCGCCGCGATATCGGGCGCGCCATCATGGCGGCCGTGGACGAGGTGCTGCGGGCCGGCATCGCAACCGCCGACCAGGTGCTGGGTGGGCGCGCGTATGCCACCTGGGAGGTGGGGCAGGCGGTGTGCGATGCCCTCCCCCACCACTCCAGCGGCGCGGCGGAGTTCGAGCGAAACCCTTTCGGTGAGGTGATCGCCCGTGGATAGCTCACAACGCACCGGCCGCATGACCGGGGCCGAGGCGATCATCCGCTGCATGGAGGCCGAGGGCGTGACCGACGTGTTCGGACTGCCCGGCGGCGCGATCCTGCCGCTGTACGACGCCTGGGCCTCCTGCCAGCACTCGATCCGCCACTACCTGGTGCGCCACGAGCAGGGCGCCGGGCACATGGCGCAGGGCTACGCGCGGGCGACCGGCAAGGTGGGCGTCGCGATCGCCACCTCAGGTCCCGGCGCCACCAACCTTGTCACGCCGATCGCCGACGCCTACCTCGACTCGACGCCGATCGTCTGCGTCACGGGCCAGGTGCCGACCCACCTGATCGGCACCGATGCCTTCCAGGAGGCGGATATCCAGGGCATCACGATGCCGATCGTGAAGCACTCGTGGCTGGTCGACCGGGTCGAGGACATCCCCCGCATCTTCAAGGAGGCGTTCCACATCGCCCGCAGCGGGCGCCCCGGGCCGGTGCTGATCGACGTGCCCAAGGACCTGCAGCTGGCCGAGTTCGAGTTCAGCTATCCGCGCCAGGTCGACATCCCCGGCTACAAGCCGTCCAAGCATGGCCATCCCAAGCAGATCATCACCGCCGCCGAGGCGATCCTGGCCGCCGAGCGGCCGACGCTGTACCTGGGCGGCGGCGCCGTCTCGTCCAACGTCGAGCAGTCCGAGCTGATCCGGATGGCCGAAGCCGCCCAGATGCCCGTCGTGACAACACTGCAGGCGAAGGGAGCGTTCCCCGACTCCCACCCGCTCTGCATCGGCCTGCCCGGCATGCACGGATCGAAGGCGGCCAACTGGGCGATGAACCGCTGCGACCTGCTGATCGCCTGCGGCGCCCGCTTCGACGACCGCGTGACCGGCAAGCTCGACCTGTTCGCGCCCGGCGCAAAGGTGATCCACATGGACGTCGACCCGGCCGAGATCGACAAGAACCGCGCCGCCCAGATCCCGATCGTGGGCTCCCTGGAGCTGGTCGTGCCGAAGCTGGCCGAGGCGCTCGAGTCGCGCTCAAACGGCGGCGCGCCGAAGGCGGCCGAGTGGCTGGAGACGGTGCGCGGCTGGAAGCGCGAGCATCCCTTCCGCTACCGCAACACCCCGCCGCTGAAGCCCGAGTTCGTGATCGAGCGTCTGCGCGACCTGACCGCCGGCCAGGACGTGATCTGGACGACGGGCGTCGGCCAGCATCAGATGTGGGCCGCCCAGTACCTGCAGATCGACCTGCCCCGCCGCTTCCTGACATCGGGCGGCGCCGGCACGATGGGCTTCGGCGTGCCGGCCGCAATCGGCGCCAAGGTCGGCCGCCCCGAGGCGGTGGTGATCAACATCGACGGCGACGGCTGCTTCCAGATGACGATGCAGGAGCTGGCGACGGCCAAGATGTACGGTATCGCCGCCATCCACGTGATCATCAACAACGGCTGGCTGGGGATGGTGCGGCAGTGGCAGGAGCTGTTCCACCAGGAGCGCTACTCAGAGACGTTGCTCGAGAACGACCTGCCCGACTACGTCAAGCTGGCCGAGGCGTTCGGCCTGCCTGGATTCCGCTGCGAGACGGTGGACGAGGTGGACGCGGCCATCACCAGCGCGCTGGAGTGCGGCAGCGCCTGCGTGATCGACGCCCGCGTCGACCACGAGGAGAAGGTGTACCCGATGGTGCCCGCCGGCGGTGCCTCGGCGGACATGATCGATGTCGAGTGGGCGGACGATGACAACGCGTGGGTAGAGGAAGGGGTGTGATGAGCGGAGCGATTCACACCCCTTCCTCTCGGTGCCAGGCTTCAGCCTGGCACCCCCATGGCGCCGCGCCCCAGGCACGACGAACCGCTGACCGACTGAGCCGCGATCGAAGCCGACGCAACGAGCGACCGCACCGTCAGGAGCAACCCCGATGACCCACCACACCCTCTCCGTGCTGGTCGAGAACCGCCCCGGTGTGCTGACCCGCTGCGCGGGCCTGTTCGCGCGCCGCGGCTTCAACATCGACTCGCTCGCGGTCGGCACCACCGAGGATCCCCGCCGCAGCCGGATCACGATCCGGGTGTCGTGCGAACAGCACTCGATCGAGCAGGTCGTGAAGCAGCTCTACAAGCTGGTCGACGTGCTCAAGGTGCAGGAGCTCGATCGCACCGCGGTCGAGCTGGAGCTGCTGATGATCAAGGTCACCAGCTCTCCCGACCGGCGGCCCGAGATCATCTCGCTGGCCGAGGTGTTCGAGGCCAAGGTGGTCGACGTCGGCCCCGAGGCCGTGACCTTCTCGTGCGTCTCCGGTCCCGACCGGCTGCAGGCGCTCGAGGAGCTGTTGGAGCCGTACGGCATCAGAGAGCTGGTGCGTACGGGCAGGATCGCGCTCGACCGTGACGGCGAGCTCGGAAAACGCAAGCGAATGCGCGTCGTCGCGTAAGGAGACCACGATGGCAACGATCTACTACGAGTCCGACTGCGATCCCTCTGCCCTCAGCGGCAAGACGATCGCGGTGATCGGCTACGGCAGCCAGGGCCACGCCCACGCCCTCAACAACCACGACTCCGGCAACACCGTGATCGTCGGCGCGCGGCCCGATTCGCGGGCCTGGAACGCCGCCTCGGCGGACGGCCTGCCGGTCACCACCGTGGCCGAGGCCACCCGCCAGGGCGACGTCGTGATGGTGCTGGTGCCCGACCACATCCAGGCCGGGCTGTACCGCGACGAGATCGCCCCCAACCTGCGCTCCGGGTCGATGCTGATGTTCGCCCACGGCTTCAACATCCGCTTCGGCGGCATCACGCCGGCGGCCGACGTCGACGTGTCGATGATCGCGCCCAAGGGGCCCGGCCACCTCGTCCGCCGGCAGTACTCGGACGGCATCGGCGTACCCGGCCTGATCGCGATCCACCAGGACGCGACCGGCAACGCGCGCACGCTGGCGCTGGCCTACGGCCACGGCATCGGCTGCGCCCGCGGCGGGCTGATCGAGACGACCTTCACCGAGGAGACCGAGACCGACCTGTTCGGCGAGCAGGCGGTGCTGTGCGGCGGCACCACCCAGCTCGTCAAGATGGGCTTCGAGACGCTGGTCGAGGCCGGCTACCAGCCCGAGATCGCGTACTTCGAGTGCCTGCACGAGCTGAAGCTGATCGTCGACCTGATGTGGGAGGGCGGCCTGGCCGGCATGCGCTACTCGATCTCGGACACGGCCGAGTACGGCGACCTGACCCGCGGCCCGCGCGTGATCGACGAGCACGTGCGCGAGAACATGCGCCAGCTCCTGAAGGACATCCGAGACGGCGAGTTCGCACGCGAGATGATGGCCGAGGAGGCGGCCGGAAGGCCGAACTTCGAGCGGCTGCGGGCCGAGAACGCCGACCACCAGATCGAGCAGGTCGGAAAGCGGCTGCGCGACATGATGCCGTGGATCGGGCAAAAGGCGGCGGTCAAGCCGGGCGTCTGACCCAACCCGCGCCGCCCATGCCCCGCCGGTATCTTCGCCAGGCGCCCGCCCCACCCGACCCGCTGCGGGCCGACTTCGCCCGCATCCGGCGCGAGTTCGACCTGCCCGAGGCGTTCGCCGACGACGTGCTCGAGGAGGCGGCGACGGCGGCCGCCGCCTCCTGGCCGCGCGAGGGCCGCCAGGACATGCGGTCGCTGCGCTTCGTCACCATCGACCCGCCGGGCAGCATGGACCTCGACCAGGCGATGCTGCTCGAGCGGCGCGGCGATGCCGGCTACCTGGTGCGCTACGCGATCGCCGACGTCGCGGCCTTCGTCACGGCCGGCGGCGCGGTCGACCAGGAGGCGTGGCGTCGCGTCCAGACGATCTACTGCCCGGACGAGCGCGTGCCGCTGTACCCGCCGGCGCTGGGCGAGGGCGCGGCCAGCCTGCTGCCCGACCAGGAGCGTCCGGCGCTGGTGTTCGTGATCGAGCTGGACGACGAGGGGCGGCAGACGACGGCCCGGGTCGACCGAGCGATCGTCCGCAGCCATGCCCGGCTGGCCTATGGCGAGGCCGAGATACCGCTGCTGGAGCAGATCGGCACGCTGCGGATGGCGCTCGCCCGAAGTCGCGGAGCGGTCACCCTGAACGCCCCTGCACAGACGGTCGTGACCGATCCTTCGTCCGACCGCGGCTACCGGCTCGAGCTGGAGCGGCGGCTGCCGGACGAGGACTGGAACGCCGAGATCTCGCTGCTTGCGGGGATTGCCGCGGCAGGGCTGATGGAACGGCTCGGTCTGGGCCTGCTGCGGACGATGGGCGGTGCCGACAGCTACCGCGTCACGCAGCTGCGCGCGGCCGCGCGGGGACTGGGCGTGGACTGGCCCGAGCCGGTCGGCTACGCCGAGTTCGTGACCGGACTCGACCCCTCGCAGCCGCACCAGGCGGCGCTGCTGGAGGAGGCGCGGGGCGTGATGGGCCACGCCGGCTACACGTTCTTCGAGGGCACGCCGCCGGAGGGATCGGAGCACGGCGGTATCGCGGCCAGGTACGCGCATACCACCGCTCCCCTGCGCCGGCTGGCCGACCGCTACGTGCTCAACCTGCTGGGCGGCGACGGCGATCGCGATGCGCTGTCGCGGCTGCCGGACGTGATGAGCGAGTCGGCGGCCCGGGCCGGGCAGGTGGAGCGGGCATTCATCGACGACGTCGAGACGAGGCTGCTCGAGCACCGGCTGGGCGAGCGGTTCACCGCCGTCGCGCTCCACAATGACCGCCGCGGGACGGTGATCCGGATCGACGACCCGCCGGTGCGGGCGCGGCTGCACGCCGATCCACCGCCCGCGGCCGGAGACACGGTGGAGGTGGTACTGGTGCGGGCCGACCCCGTCTCGCGCTCGCTCGAGTTTCGGCCAGCCGCCGCCCGGCCTGCCGGCAGCTAGCGAGCGATCGCCAGGTCAGTCCTGGCGTGCGGCCTCGGCCAGCTCCAGGTAGCACTCGATCTCGTCGGGCTGGGTGTTCTCGATCCCGTTCAGCGTGATCTGGAGCTGCAGGCCGAGCACACGACAGGGCAGGTCGCTGACGCTGCCGGGTACGGAGAGCGTGAACTGCACCAGCTCGCCGCCGCTCTCCTCGCCCACCACGCGGTAGACCCAGCGCATCGTCCCGGCCGGCCCGTCCACCTGCCAGCCGAACACGCGCAGCCGCTCGCCGGCGCGTTCGGCGTCGGTGATCGGCGAGTCCATGAGGCCACGGATGATGCCTGTGATGGTGCCGTCCCCAGCCCTGTTTCCGCGGTGCGCCTTGATCAGAACGGGCAGCAGGAGCGGCTCACGGTGGGCGGGGATCGGCTCGTTTTCGGAGGACACGGGGGATGACTCCTGGCGAGGTTGCTTTCCAAAGGTACGAACAAACCGCGCGCTTGAAAACCCCCCGTTGGTGTATTGGTTTCAGAGAAGCCCACCGTGCAGGTAGCATCTCGGCCACTGTGAGAGATGCCGTCGCGACCCCGGCGCTCGTGACCCTCGCGCCGCGGGACGCCGTGCGCGGCGTCGCTCTGTTCGCCCACGGCGGGCGCAGCAAGAGCATGCAGCCTGGCTCACGGCTGCAGGGCCCTGCGTTGAGGATGTACCCGTTCCTGCTGGGCGTTCACCGCGACGGCCGCGGCCACGGCGTCGCCGCCTGCCAGCTCCGCTACCGCGTGCGCGGCTACAACGAGGGCGACCCGGTGCAGGACGTCGAGTGGGCGCTGGCCGAGATCGCGCGTCGCCACGGCCAGGTGCCTGTGTGCCTTGTCGGCCACTCGATGGGCGCCCGCTCGGTGCTGCGCGCTGCTGGGTCCGCCAACGTCCGCGCGGTCGCGGCCCTGGCGCCGTGGCTGCCACCGGACGAGCCCGTTGGACAGCTTGCCGGCCGCAGCGTCGTGATCGCGCACGGCCGCCGCGACCGGGTCACCGACCCGGCCGGCTCGCTGGAGTACGCGCTGCGGGCGCAGCCGCTGGCCGAGCGGCTGTGCCGGTTCGAGATCGATCACTCCGGCCACGCCATGCTGGAACGGTTCTGGGTATGGCAGAGGCTGGTGCGCGAGGTCGTACTGGCCTCGCTGGAAGCGCGGCCGTGGAGCACGCGGCTGCAGCGCGCGTTCGCACTGCCGGGCGAGCTGGCGTGCCGGGTGGAGCTGTGATCGTCGAGGCCGTCCAGGCGGGTGACGTCGAGCGGGTGACGGCGCTGATCGCCGAGCATCCCGAGCGTGCGGCCGAGCGGGACGCCCAGGGTGTCTCGGCGCTGCTGCACGCCTGTTACCTGCGCCGTCCCGACATCGTCGATGCGCTGCTCCCCCACCTTTCCGCACTCGACCTGCTGGAGGCGGCCGCGGTTGGCGACGCGCGGCGAGTCGGGCAATGGCTGGAGAACGAGGACGCTGTCGATCGGCGCAGCGGCGACGGCTTTACCGCCCTGCACTACGCCGCCTTCTTCGGGTGGCCGGAGATCGCCCGGCTGCTGATCGCGGCCGGTGCGGACAGCTCGGCGGTGGCGGCCAACGAGATGGCCGTGCAGCCGCTGCACAGCGCGGCCGCGGCATCCCACCGTGCCGTCGCCGAGCGGCTGTTGGCCGCCGGCGCCGACCCGAACGCGCGCCAGCAGGGCGGCTACGTGCCACTCCACGCCTCGGCCCAGAACGGCGACGACGCGCTGGTCGAGCTGCTGCTCGCCCACGGCGCGGAGCCGTCACTCGAGACCGACGACGGCCGCTCAGCGGCCGACATAGCGCGGGCGGCCGGTCATGACGGGCTGGCCGCACGGCTCAGCGGGGACTGACCACCGTGCCATGTGACGAGTTGTCTCCTTGAACGCGCGATTCTGTGTCGCCGTCCGCGGAGGGGTCTGACCCCTCACCCGCCGCGCTGACACAGGTGTGTCCTCCGACGCGCGAAGCTGTCACGACGTACGCGGAGGGGTCTGGCCCCGGACCGCGTCCGGAGCCGCGCTTTCGGCCGTCCGAATACACTTCCGCCATGGCGCCGCGCACGATGTTCGAGAAGGTCTGGGCCGATCACGCGATCGGTGACGACCTGCTGTACATCGACCTGCACCTGGTGCACGAGGTCACCAGCCCGCAGGCGTTCGAAGGCCTGCGCCTGGCCGGCCGGCCGCTGCGGCGCCCCGATCGCACGCTGGCCACCGCCGACCACAACGTGCCCACCGGCCCCGGCCAGCCGGACGAGCTGTCGCGGGCGCAGCTGGCCGCGCTGAAGCGGAACTGCGAGCAGTTCGGCGTGCCGTTGTACGCGCTCGGCCACGCGCGGCAGGGCATCGTGCACGTGATCGGCCCCGAGCTGGGCGTCACCCAGCCTGGTATGACGATCGTGTGCGGCGACTCGCACACCTCCACCCACGGCGCGCTGGGAGCGCTCGCATTCGGCATCGGCACAAGCGAGGTCGAGCACGTGCTCGCCACCCAGACGCTCACCCAGCGGCGACCCAAGACGATGCTGATCTCCTACCAGGGGGCGCTCGGCATCGGCTGCACGGCCAAGGATCTGATCCTGGGCACGATCGCCCAGATCGGCACCGACGGCGCCGGTGGCCACGTGGTCGAGTACGCCGGCGAGGCGATCCGCGCGCTCTCGATGGAGGCGCGGATGACCGTCGCCAACATGTCGATCGAAGCCGGCGCGAAAGCCGGCATGATCGCGCCGGACGAGACGACGTTCGCCTATCTGGAGGGACGCCCGGGGGTTCCGCCCGACTTCGCGGCGGCCGTCCAGCGGTGGCGGACGCTGGCCAGTGACCCCGATGCCGGCTACGACCACACCATCGTGGTCGACGTTCCCGCGCTTGCGCCCCAGGTCTCTTGGGGCACCAATCCCGGCCAGGTGGTACCGATCACCGGCAGCGTTCCCGAGCCGCGCGACGACTCCGATCAGCGGGCGCTGGCCTACATGGATCTCCGCGCCGGCACGCCGATGCAGGAGATCGCCGTCGACCGCGTCTTCCTCGGCTCGTGCACCAACGGCCGGATCGAGGATCTGCGGGCGGCCGCCGAGGTGGTGCGCGGCCGCCGGGTCGCAGCCACCGTCAGCGCGATGGTCGTGCCCGGATCCGCGCACGTTAAAGCTGAAGCTGAACGTGAGGGTTTGGATGAGGTGTTCCGCTCCGCCGGCTTCGACTGGCGAGGGGCGGGCTGCTCGATGTGTCTCGGCATGAACCCCGACATCCTGGCACCGGGCGAGCGATGCGCCTCGACCTCGAACCGCAACTTCGAGGGCCGGCAGGGCCGCGGCGGCCGCACCCACCTGCTGTCCCCAGCGATGGCGGCAGCGGCGGCGGTCACCGGCCGCCTGACGGACGTGCGCGAGCTGGTGGGATCGTGAAGCCGGTGCGGGTCATCTCCGGCAACGTGGCGGCGCTCGACCGCGCCGACGTCGACACCGACCAGATCATCCCCAAGCAGTTCCTGAAGCGGATCGAGCGCAGCGGCTTTGGCGAGTACCTGTTCTGGGACTGGTTCCGGGAGCCCGGCTTCCCGCTCAACCGGATCGAGTTCCACGGCGCGCCGATCCTGGCCGCGGGCCGCAACTTCGGCTCCGGCAGCTCACGCGAGCACGCGCCGTGGGCACTGCAGGACTACGGCTACGAGGCGATCGTGGCCCCCAGCTTCTCGGACATCTTCCGCTCCAACTGCACCAAGATCGGCCTACTGCCGGTCGAGCTGCCTGAGGACGCGGTGCGCGAGCTGCTCGACCGCGCCCCCGACGCGGCCACGATCGACCTCGAGCGGCTGATCGTAACGCTGCCATCGGGCCGCGAGGTGGCGTTCGAGATCGAGGCCGACGCGCGCGAGCGGTTGCTGAACGGGTGGGACGAGATCGCCCTCACCGAGCAGCGGATCGTCGAGATCGAGCGCTACGAGGCCGAGCGGGAGCGCGACGGGCCCAACACGCTCACCGTCTAGATGGGCGCCTTCCCCAGCCGCCACGACGCCGCCTGCCAGTAAGATCGCAGCGATGGTGATAGGCGTCCCTTCCGAGCACGGCCAGATCGAGCGTCGCGTCGCGCTCACGCCTGACGCCGTCACCCGGCTCACCGGTCTGGGAGTCGAAGTGCT
>JAWVEC010000282.1:0-2868 GCA_033856975.1 Gaiellales bacterium | reverse complement strand
TCGAACTGGTCGCGGTATGAGGAGCGCTCCAGCAGCTCGCTGCGGTAGCGGCGGCCGCCGAATCCGACCCGGTCGCCGGCCTCGTCGGCGGTGGTCGCGATCGTGCTTCGCACCTGGCGGCGGCCGGTGTTGAAGGGAGGATCGATGTAGATCAGCTGGAACCCGCCGTCGCCGAGACGCGTCAGCAGTTCGAGGTTGTCGCCGAGCAGGATCTGGTCGCCCTCCACCACCCGAGTCTATCCGGCTCCCAGCTGACGCCCAGGAGATCATGAGAGTGCTCTTACCGAGGATCGCTACAACTGATGGCATGACGGATTCCCGCATCGAGACTGCCCGCCGGCGCGCCTCCTACGCCAAGTCCGGGCTCGGCCTGGCCGCGGGGATCACGTTCGTGGTCGGCCTCGCCCTGGTGCGCGGCACCGTCACCAGCCACGCCAAGGCGCGCCCTCAGCCGCTGGCCGCGCCCGACAGCTTCACCCGCGCGCTGCGCCAAGCCAGCATTGCGCCGGGTGCGATCGCCCCGCCGCAGGCGCCGCCCCAGACCTCGACCGCGGTGTCGTGAGCGGCGGCACGCACGCCTTTTGCGCGATGGGCTGCGAGGTGCTCGTGGCCGGCGCGGCGCCGCGCGAGCTGCGCCAGATCGAGACGCTGTTTCGGAGCTACGACCAGGTGTTCAGCCGGTTCATCGCAGGCAGCGAGCTGAACTGGGTGAATGCGGCCGCCGGCGCCGTGGTGCCGGTCTCGCCGCTGTTCGGCTCGGTGCTCGAGACGGCGCTGGCGATGGCCGAGCACACGCACGGCTTGGTCGACCCCACGGTGGGCGCGGCGCTGGTGGCGGCCGGCTACAACCGTGACTTCGCGCTGATCGGCGATGATCCCCGGCCGCCGGCCGCGGCTCAGCCTGCGGGCTGGCGCCAGGTCAAGAGTGGCGGCGGCCTGGTGCAGACCGGCGCAAACATCCAGCTCGATCTGAACGGCGTGGTCAAGGCGCTGGCCGTCGACGCCGCGCTGGCGCTGATCTCGGCCGGCGGCTGGGTATCCGCCGGCGGCGACCTGGCCGCGTCCGCGCCGGTCGAGGTCGCCCTGCCCGAAGGGGGCGCGGTGCGGCTGGAGCGCGGCGGCCTGGCCACCTCGGGCAGCGTCAAGCGGCGCTGGCTGCGTGGCGGGCATCGTCAGCACCACCTGATCGACCCCGCCACCGGCATGCCCAGCAGCTCGCCTTGGCGGCAGGTCACGGTCTGCGGTGCGAGCTGCCTGGAGGCGGATGTGGCAGCCAAGGCCTGCTTTTTGCTCGGCTCCGCCGGGCCCTCGTGGCTGGCCGGCCGCTCGCTGGCCGGGCGCTTCCTGTCCCAGCAATCCGAGACGGTCACGCCCGCCTGGCGCGATGCCGTCCAGGGAGTCGCGGCGTGCATCTGACCAACTCGCCGATCGATTGGTACGCGGCCCGGGCGGCCGGGATCGTGGCCTACCTGCTGCTGACCGCGGTGGTGGCGGTGGGAGTGGGGCTGGCCGGGCGCATGAACGGCAAGCGGTGGCCGCGTTTTGCGGTCGAGGACGTGCACCGCTTCGGCGGCCTGCTGGTCGGCACCTTCATCGCGATCCATGTCGCCACGATCGCGATCGACTCGTATCTGCCGTTCACGTTGACGCAGCTCGTGATCCCGTTTACCGACAGCTATCGGCCGCTCTGGACGGCGCTCGGCATCGTCGCCGCCGAGCTGCTGCTGGCGCTGGCGGTGACCAACCGCCTGCGCGGCCGCATCCCGCATCGCTGGTGGCGCACCAGCCACTACCTGAACTTCGTCGTGTGGGCCGGCGCCACCGCTCACGGCCTGGGCACCGGCAGCGACCGAAGCGCGCTCTGGATGATGGCCATCTACGCCGTCTCGGTCGCGCTGGTGCTGTCGCTTGTGGTGCGCCGGGCCGGGCGGCCACGGCTGGTGCCGGTCGCGATCGCCTGCGGGCTGGTGCCGCTGCTGGTGGCCGCCGGGCCGCTTCATCGCACCACCAAGGCCTGGAACACGGCCTCGTTCGATGAGAGCCTGACCGGGCGGATCCTCCAGCAGGGCGGCGGCAGTGCGCAGATCGTCTCGATGACCGGCAGCGGTCGTGGGACGCAGGAGGTGCTGGTACGGGCCGACCTGCTGCTGTCCGGCTCGAGCGAGCGGACGGCGTTTCGGATGGAGTACCTGCCCAGCGGGCTGATCTGCTCCGGCACCGTCACCACGGCCCGCTCGTTCGGGTTCGACGGTATGTGCCGCATGCCGGACGGCTCGCGCCGCTCGGTCAAGGCCGACTGGCATCTCACCACCGGCGCCAGCCTGGCCGGCCGGCTGCGGTCGAGCGCGGCCTGAGCGCTACTCGCCGGGCGTGCGGTCGAGCTTGCGGCTGATCTGCTCGCTCGAGACGCGGCGCACGTCGTGCACCCAGCCCAGCTTCTCCCAGCCCCGGATCACCAGGCCCGAGATATCCACCTGCCGCCAGCCCAGGCCGTGGAAGGCCGACGTCGGGAAGACATGGTGGTTGTGGTGCCACGACTCGCCCAGGGAGGGCAGCGCCAGCACCCAGTTGTTGGTCGAGTGGTCGTAGGCGGCAAACGGCCGGCGACCGAAGAAGTGGCAGATCGAGTTCACGCTCCAGGTGACGTGGTGGTTCAGGAACACTCGCACCAGGCCGCCCCACAAGAGTCCGGTGAAGGCGCCCTTCCAGGTGCCGCCGGTGAGCGCGTAGCCGAGCCCGAAGGGAACGACGAACCCCATCACGGCCCACACCAGGAACGTGCGGTCGACGAAGTTGATGATCCGGTCCTCGACCAGGTCGCGTCCCATCCGCGCCCGCTCGCGAGCCGGCGGGTGCACGAACATCCAT
>JAWVEC010000281.1:0-3241 GCA_033856975.1 Gaiellales bacterium | reverse complement strand
CCGCGGCCCTCGATCGGCTTCAGCGAGAACTTCTCGGGGATGATCGGCAGCCGGTTGAGCGACCACAGCTTGTACTTGGGGTCGTAGTCCTCGGGCTCGGCCAGCTCCACCAGGTGGCCGACCGCCCACGAGATGACGTGGCTGTCCGACTCGAGGTACTCGCCCTCGCTCTTGAAGCTGCCGCCCAGCGCCTTGGCGTAATCCTTGCCGACGGACGGCTTCTCCGCTATCACCAGTGTCTTTCCCATTCGCGGCGTGAGGGTAGCACGGAGAATCCGCGCGGAATGGGGTCGGTTGTGCCCCGACTACGTCGGGAATTTGTCTCGGGGTCGGCGACGGCCCGACCGCTTCGCGCCCGGCCGGTAGCATCCCCCGAGCGATGTTCATCTCCTTCGAGGGCCTCGACGGCAGCGGCAAGACGACCCAGGCCACCATGCTCGCCGACGCGCTCGAGTTGGAGGGCCGCGAGGTGGTGCGTGTGCGCGAGCCGGGCGGCACGCCCACCGGCGAGCGGATCCGCGAGCTGCTGCTCGATCCGTCTGCGACCATCGCTGCGCCCGCCGAGGCCCTGCTCTACGCGGCCGCCCGCGCCCAGCTGGTGGCGGAGGTGATCGCGCCCGCGCTGGCTCGCGGCTCGGTCGTGATCGCCGACCGCTTCATCGACTCCTCGCTGGCCTACCAGGGCACCGCCCGCGGCCTCGGCGTGGACAGGATCCTGGCCGTGAACCAGCTCGCCACCGGCGGCCTGATGCCCGACCGCACGCTGCTCTTGCAGCTGCCCGTCGCCCTGGCATCGGAGCGCCGGGGCAGCGCGCCCGACCGGATCGAGGCCGAGAGCGCCGGCTTTCATCGCGCCGTCGCCGACGGCTTCGCGGCGGCCGCCGCCCGCTTTCCGGAGCGGATCCGGGTGGTCGACGGCTCCGGCCCGCCGCGTGCCGTGCTGGCGCGGGTGCGTGAGGCGGTGGGCGTGTGAGCGGCGTGTTCGACGGCCTGCCCGCACAGCCTGAGGCCACCAGGCTGTTGACGGCGGCGCTCGACCAGCCCAGCCACGCCTACCTGTTGTCGGGCCCTCGGGGGGCCGGCAAGCGCCGTTACGCCGAGCGTTTTGCGGCTGCGCTGCTGGGCGCGCGACCGGCCCGAATCGAGAGCCGGGCGCATCCCGACCTGTTCGTGCTCGAGGCTGAGGGCGGCTCGATCCTGATCGAGCGGGCGCGGGAGCTGCGCCGCGACCTGCACATGCGGCCGTTCGAGGGCGACCGGAGGGTGTATCTGATCCTCGACGCCCACCTGCTGCGCGCGGACAGTGCCAACGCCCTGCTGAAGTCGCTCGAGGAGCCGCCCGCCTACGCCGTGTTCGTGCTGGTGTCCGACAACGCCGAGCGGATGCTGGGCACGATCCGGTCGCGGGTGCTGTCGGTGCCGTTCCGGCGTCTCGCGACCGCCGACCTGGCGGCCCACACCGGCGACCCGGTCGCCGCCCGCGCCGCGCTGGGCGACCTCGACCGGGCTGAACGGCTGGCGTCCGACCCGGCGGCCGCCGACCGCCGGCGCGGCTACCTGGCGCTGGCCCGGGCCAGCCGGGTGGATCCCGAGTTCGACGGCGCGGCGGCCGCAAAGACGGTCGTGGACGCCGCCGCCGCGCGCTCCGCTCAGGCCCAGAAGGCGATCGAGAAGGAGGGCGCGGCGCTGCTCGACGGCGTCGATGACAAGCGCGAGCGAAAGGCGATCGAGAAGCGCACCGAGGACCGCGCCAAGCGCACCGCCCGCCGGGCGCAGCTGGAGGAGGTGCGGGAGGCGGTGGACGTGGTAGCGCTCTGGTACCGCGACCTGATGGCGCAGGGCCTGGGCGCTCCGGGAGCGGTGATAAACTCGGATCTGGCCGGCGAGCTCGCCGGAGATGCCCAGGACCGATCGCCCGGCGATGCTGCCCGAGCGGTCTCCATCGTCTCCGACGTGCGGCGGTCACTTGAGCTCAACGTTCAGCCGGCGCTTGCCGTGGAGGCGATGTTCCACCGTCTGCAACAGGCATCGGCAGGGAGATAGATCAGATGGCGACTGTGGTCGGCGTCGTGTTCCAGCAGGGTGGCAAGGTGTACTCCTTCGACCCGGCAGGTCTGGAGCTGCGCTGGGACGAGAACGTGATCTGCCAGACGGCTCGCGGACGCGAGCTGGGCCGCGTGGTGCAGACAAACCACGAGCAGCCCGAGGGCGATCTGCCCGGTCCGCTGAAGCGGATCGTGCGCCGGGCTGCGCCGGACGATGCTGAGCAGGTGCGCAAGAACCGGGTCGAGGCGAAGCGGGCGATGCTGCTGTTCCGTGAGTTGGCCAAGCGCCACGAGCTGCCGATCAAGCCGCTGTCGGCGGAGATGGTGTTCGACCAGAGCCGGATCGTGTTCTCGTACGGCAGCGAGGAGCGCCTGGACACGCACGAGCTGCAGTCCGACTTGGCGAAGCGGCTCAACAAGCGGGTCGAGGTGCGGGCGGTCGGGCCGCGCGAGGGGGCGAGACTGTGCGGCGGCGGCGGCCTCTGTGGCCCGGTCAAGTGCTGCAACCGCTTCCCGTCGCACGAGAGCCCGATCACGTTGAAGATGGCCAAGGAGCAGGATCTACCGATGAATCCTGGCCGGATCACCGGACTGTGCGGCAGGCTACGCTGCTGTTTGGCGTTCGAGCACCCTGTCTATCGCTCGTTCAGGGATCGGGCGCCGGCGGTGGGGCGCAAGGTGACCACTCCGCACGGAAGCGGCGTCGTGCGCAGCTACGAGGTGCTGCGGGATGCGTGCATGATCGAGATCGAGGGCGAGAAGCAGGCGGTGGAAGTGAAACTCGACGAGCTGGTGGAAGTGGGGGCATGAGCAAGTTCGCGTTCTGGGGTCCCGGGAGGGATCCGTTGATGGAGGAGTTCCGCGCCCAGCTCGAGGTCGAGTGGCGGCGGCGTGGCTACGAGTTCGTCACCGACGAGAAGCCGGACGCCGAGGTTGTCTTCAACTTCATCAACCCCGACAAGCCCAAGCCGTTCCGGCGCCGGCAGCGTTCGACGTACGTCACGATCATCCACGCCCTGCCCGAGCTGCCCACGGACGTGCTCAAGTACGAGTACCCGCTGATGGTGCGTGGCCTGGCCAATCTCGGCATGCTGGTGGTGCCCGGTGACTCATGCCACTTCGTGACGCCCGAGCGCGGCGTCTACTCGATCCCCGATCCCGGCGACCTCGAGACGTGGGTGCGCGAGATCGTCGAC
>JAWVEC010000280.1:0-5592 GCA_033856975.1 Gaiellales bacterium | reverse complement strand
CATCGTCCGCAACCGGCTCAAGATCGAGGCCGCGATCGAGAACGCGCGGGCGCTGGCGGCGATGCACCGGGCCGGCGAGTCGCTGGCGGAGCTGGTCTGGTCGCACCGGCCGGTACCGCCCCCGCCGGCACCGGTCACGCTGGATCAGCTGCCCGCGTCGACACCGGCGTCGAAGCAGCTGACCAAGCAGCTCAAGCAGCGCGGCTTCCGGTTCGTCGGCCCGACCACGCTGTACGCCGCCATGGAAGCTTGCGGCGTGGTCAACGACCACCTGCTGGGTTGCCACGTGCGGGACGAGGTGGAGCGGCTGCGGGAGTTGCGGAAATGATCTCGCCCTCGACGAAGCGCACGTAGGCTTCGGCTGACCTGAGCATCTCGAGCACGGTCGCGGTACACAGAAAGGCGGGTGCTTTGATGACGCCCGCCTGCGCACGGTGGCTCGACCAACGCCAATCAGCTGCGCTTCGACAGAGACCTGCCTCGACGGGATTGAGGACGATGTACCTGACGGCAGCGAGGAAATGGCCGTTGTCGTCCACGGGAGTCCGGTGATAGCGCCCCTCGAACAGCGGTCCGCGGCGCCGCTGGCGTTTGTTGAACCAACGTGCGTATCTTCCGGTCAAATCGCGCATGGCATGCGGAAGGCTGGCCTGCGGATCGCGGATGAGGATGTGCACGTGCGTGGACATGAGGCAGTAGGCGAACAGCTCCAGCCCGCGGTGGGAAACCACTTCCCCGAGGATTCGCAGGAAGCCGACAGCTTCCGGCTCGAGGGTGAACAATCGATCGGTACCAACGGCGTGCATGGTCAGATGCGCGAACGTTTCCGGATCGTGGACGCGAGGAGGGCGGGGCATGGCTCCGAGACTACGACCGGTGACTGCCGAACGTCTGCGCCAGGTCGTTACGAATGTGTACCGAAGACAGGCTGAACGTCACTCGATCGTGCCAGGCACCGGCTGCGCCGTTGCCTGGCACGGTGATGCTGGCTTCGGTGCCGGGCAACGCGGAACGCGGTGCCGGGCACCATCGAGCGAGGTCGGTGCTCTCGCCGGTAGGCTTTCCGCCGTGACGCTGCCCAACTGGCTCTCGCTCGGTCGCATAGTGCTGATCCCCGTGTTCATGGTCGCGCTGCTCGGGAACATCGCGCACGGTGATCTGATCGCGGTGATCGTGTTCAGCGTGGCCGCTGCGACCGATTCGCTGGACGGCTACCTGGCCCGCTCGCGGCATGCCATCACCACCGTCGGCAAGCTGCTCGACCCGCTGGCCGACAAGCTGCTGGTCTCGGCCGCGCTGATCTCGCTGGTCGAGCTCAACCGAGTCGCGGCCTGGGTGGCGATGGTGATCATCGCGCGCGAGTTCGCCGTCACCGGGCTGCGCCTGATCGCGGCCGCCCAGAACGTCGTCATCAGCGCCTCGCCGTGGGGCAAGGTCAAGACGACCTTCCAGGTCGCTGCGATCATCGCCCTGATCATCGACGACCCGCCTCACACCGCCACCACCGTCCTGGTGGCCTGCGCGGTCGCGGTCACGATCTGGTCGGGCATCGAGTACTTCATCTCGTCTCGCGAAGTGCTGCGGGCGCCGGCATGAACACCCTGCTCGCGGTCGTCATCGCCTACCTGCTCGGCTCCTGCGCCTTCGGCTACTGGGCGGGCCGACTGCGCGGCGTCGACCTGCGCCACGAGGGCAGCGGCAACACCGGCGGCACCAACGCCGTGCGCGTGTTGGGCGCCAAGGTCGGCGTTCCCGTGATCGCGCTCGACATCTTCAAAGGCACGGTGGCGGTCGTGATCGGCGGCCAGCTTGGCGGAACCGGCACCGAGGTGCTGTCCGCTGCGGCCGCCGTGCTCGGTCACACGTTCCCGGTCTTCCTCCGCTTCCGGGGCGGCAAGGCGGTGGCAACCGGGGCGGGTGCGATGCTCGGCCTCGCCCCGCTGATCGCGGTCGGTGTCTTTCTGCTCTGGATCGCGATCGGCCTGGTCACGCGCTACGTCTCGGTGGCCTCGATGATCTCGGCCGTGGCCTTCATGCTGACGACCGTGCTGACCGGCAAGCCCTGGCCCGTGATCGCGTTCACGGTGTTCGCCTCGGCGGTGGTGTTCTGGCGCCATCGCGGCAACCTCGCCCGGCTGCGGGCCGGCACCGAGAATCGCATCAACCTGCCGGCGGTGCGGCGGTGACCGGGCTTCGGGCGGCGGTGTTCGCCGGCCCCAACCGGCCGCTGGAGCTTGAGCAGCTCGAGCTGGAGCCGCCCCGGGAGGGCGAGGTGGCGGTGCGGATCGAGGCCTCCGGCCTCTGCCACTCCGACCTGCACGTGCTGGTCGGAGAGTGGTCGGAGACACCGCCGATGGTGATGGGCCACGAGGGCTGCGGCGTCGTGGAGGCGGTCGGCGAGGGCGTCAGCCACGTCGTGCCGGGAGACCGCGTCGTGCTGAGCTGGTTTGCGAGCTGCGGCGCGTGTCCGCGCTGTCGCGATGGCCGGCCCTGGATCTGCACCCGCAGCCGGGCCAACGAGAGCCTGATGGCCGACGGCGGCACCCGCCTGCGCAGGGCGGGCGGCGAGCCGGTGCGCTCGTACCTGGCGGTGGGATCGCTGGGCGAGCGGACGGTCGTGCCGGCCGCGGGCGCGATCGCCGTGCCGCAGGGATTGCCGGCCGACGTGGGCGCGTTGATCGGATGCGCGGTGGCCACCGGAGTCGGTGCGGTGCTGAATACCGCGGCCGTTCGGCCCGGCCAGAGCGTGGTCGTGATCGGGTGCGGCGGCGTCGGGCTCTCGGCCGTGATGGGCGCGGTGCTGGCCGAGGCGGCCGTGATCGCCGCAGTCGATCTGGACGACGCCAAGCTCGCTCTTGCCAGCGACCTCGGAGCCACTCACGCCGTCCGCGCTGGCGAGGGCGCCGACGCGGCGCTGGCGGCGATCATGCCCGACGGGCCGGACCACGTGTTCGAGGCGATCGGCCTGGTCGCGACCATGGAGTGGGCGGTCAGGCTGCTGCCCCTTGGGGCCACGGCCACGCTGGTCGGGATGACGCCGGAGGGACAGCGGATCTCGCTCGATCCGCTGGAATTCGCAAGCGGCGGGCGCACGCTGCTCGGCTGCACCTACGGCTCCTGCATCCCCGAGCGCGACTTCCCGTACCTGGCCGAGCTGCACCTGGCGGGCCGCCTGCCGATCGACCGGCTGATCTCCGAGCGGATCGGGCTCGACGACGTCAACCGCGCCTTCGACCAGATGCAGGCCGGCGACGGCGCCCGCCGCGTCGTGGTGTTCTAGTTCGGCGGCGGCAGGCCCAGCGCTCGCGCCGCCCACGGCAGCGCCGTCCGTAGCTGGCTCAGCTGCACCGCGCGCACGGTGGGCGCGGCCGGCGGTGGCGGCAGCCCCGCGAAGGAGGCGAAGAAGCCGGCCATCAGCGACGCCAGCTGGGGCGCATCCGGCAGCAGCGCCTCGGGCTCCGGCCCACCCTCGTCCTGCAGGCTGGGCAGCCAGGCCGCCAGGTCGAGGTCGGGATTGCCGACCGCCGCCCAGTTCCAGTCGATCAGCACCGCCGTGCCGTCACGAATGCAGATGTTGTCGCTGCGGACGTCCAGATGCAGGGGCGACCCGCCGCCCAGCGGCGCCGCATCCGCAGCCTCGATCAAGATCGGCAGGTGTGACTCCAGCCACTCGCGCCCGCACACTCCGACCGAGAGCAGCGGCGCCGGATTCTCGGCCACCCGCGGCCAGCGCGTCATGTCCGCGCGCTCCAGCTCGACCGGCCGCAGCGCGGCCGGCGGCCGGCATGCCCACAGCTGCTCGAGCGCCGCCAGCACCGCCTCGACGTCGCCCGCACGCCAGGGAGGCGGCCAGTGCGCCTGGCTCATGTCCTCGATCACCAGCAGCGGCCGCCGGCCGTCGTCGTCCCAGCCCAGCATGCGGGGCAGGAACGCGCCGCTCAGCTGCGAGTAGACGGCCTGCTCGTCGCGCAGGTAGCCGGCCGTGTCGTCGCTGACCGCCAGCTTGGCGAACACGCGGCGACCGTCGGCCAGCGTCACCGAGCGGCGATCGATCAGGCTGTAGCCGCGCCCCAGCACGGGCCGCACGGCCACCGGCGGCGACCCCAGCAGCTCGGCCAGCCGTCGCTCTACCGGTTCTCCAGCCAGGCTCGCGCCGTGGTGTGCTCGGAGTGCGCGTCCTGGCCGGCCAGCTCGGCCCGCAGCTCCCGTACCACGCCGTGCCGTTCGGCCAGCACGTCGTGGTTGTGGATCGTCTCGAAGTTGACCTGGCGCGCGAGCACGAAGCAGCCGTCGGACAGGTCGGCGTAGTGGTCGAGCGTGCCCGCCACCATCAGCCGCACCGAGTCCTCAACAAAGCGCGGGTGCAGATGTGCCTGCTCGACCACGTACAGCTCGTCGGGCCGCTTCAGGAGCTCGAAGATGGGCGCGCTCATCGACTGCTCGGCGATCTTGATCAGATCGCGCGCATCCACCTCGCGGGTTGTCCCCAGCATCAGAGTGGCGGCGGCTCGCTGGTTGTGGGTGGCCGCCGGCAGCATGTCGAAGATCTCGTCGATCTGTCTCGGCCGGTAGCCGGCCGCGCGGAGACGCTCACCTGCCCGCTCGCGCACCAGCCCCTGGGCACAGGGGCAGGCGTTGAGCCCGCGCACCTCGACGCCGACCATCCGCCGCGGTGTGGTGCCGTTGACCAGCGCCCGGCCGATCAGGTGGTAGATCTCCTGCGTCGGCAGGTCGGTGACCGGCGTGCGGCGAGTGACGGGGAACTTGGCCCGGATAGTGACCTCGCTGCGCACGGCCTGCTGGCGCTCGACGATGCGCGCGGCGATGTGCTCGGCCAGGTCCTCGACGTGCAGCGACTCGCCGATCACGACCTCGTCGATCGCCTCGGCCACCGTCTCTGGGAAGCGCGACATGTGCACGCCCTTCTGCGACGGGTCGAGGTCGACGAAGGCGTCGATGTCCGCGTAGTAGACGAGCTCGGTGCCGGCGTGCTCGATCCGGATCACCTTGTGCACCCCGGTCACGCCGGCCCGCGTCAGAGCCAGGTGCACATCAGGCTCGGCCGCCTGCAGGTCGTGGGTGAAGGTGTCGGTCTGTGCCTCGGTCATGGACCCCATGGTAGTACCTCCTTACTCCCGCAGCAGCCGGGAGAGTCGACGGTCGGCCAGCACCCGGCCATCGGTCTGGCAGGTGGGGCAGTAGTAGAGAGTGTGTTCGTCAAACGAGACGAATCGGATTTCATTCCCGCAGCGGGGGCACTCCTCGCCGGCCCGGTCGTGCACCGCATAGCCGCGCTTCGCCTTGGTGGCGAGGCCGGCCTGGCTGAGCGGCACCAGCCGTTCGACGGCCGCGGCAAGCAGGCCGGTGATCGCCTCGTGCAGCCGGGTGAGCTGCTCGTCTGAGAGCGTCGCGCCACGGGCGTACGGCGAGAGCCGGGCGGCGTGCAGGATCTCGTTGGCGTATGCGCGGCCGATGCCGGCGATCGCGCGCTGGTCGCGCAGGAAGGCGTGCAGCTGGTGGGGATGCTGCTCGAGCTGGTTTCGGAGCGCTGCGACCGTGAAGCCGGGGTCGAGCGGCTCCGGCCCCAGGTGG
>JAWVEC010000279.1:0-8504 GCA_033856975.1 Gaiellales bacterium | reverse complement strand
GTCACGCGGCCGTGGCGGCGGCTGCACCTGTGCCGCCAGGCGGCCGACGACGACGGCCGCCTGCTCGAGCCCTCGCCGTTTCTGGACGACGTGGTGCGTGCGCTGGGCGGCGCGCCCGAGCTGCGCCGCCGTGCGCTGGGCGATCTCACCTACCAGCTCGACCAGGCGCCGACCGAGCGCGAGCGGCTGCGCGCGCTCGTGCGAGAGCAGCGCCGCCGACCCGACTGGGCGGCGTCGGTGGCGGCCGACCAGGGTTGGTCGCGCAAGCTCGAGCGAGCCCGCAACGCCTACCGGCGCGGCTCGCGGCTCTCGAATGCCACCGTGCTGGCCGCGCTCGCCGACCAGGGGCGGTTCTCGGTCACCGAGCTGGAGAAGTTCGCGGAGTGCTCGTCGGCCTGGTTCGTGGAGCGGTTTCTGCAGCCGGGCGAGATCGACTATGCGTTCGGGCCCAAGGAGACCGGCTCCGTGGCGCACACCACCCTGCACCGCTTCCACGAGCGGATGCCGGGCGAGCTTGGTGTCGAGCGGCTGACCGAGGCCGAGCTGCCACGCGCGGTGCCGCTGATGCGCCGCTGTCTGCAGGAGTCGCTGGCCAGCGTCCGGATTCCGGCCGGGGCGGCCGGCAAGGAGGCGGTGCGGCGGCTGGAGCGTGATCTGGAAGGCTTCGTGCGCAGCGAGGCCGTGTTCGCCAGCCCGCTCGTGCCGCGCGACTACGAGGTGCGGTTCGGCACCAAGAGCTCGCCCGCGAACCTCCAGCAGGGGCTGCGTCTAGACGGCTTCTCGGTGTCGGGCACGATCGATCGCGTCGACCGCGACCCGGGCATGTCGGCGCGGGGCATGGTCTGGGACTACAAGACCGGCAAGGGCGCCAAGTCGGCGGCCCAGATCGAGACCGAGCGACGGCTGCAGCTGCCGCTCTACATCCTGGTGATGCGCGACCTGCTCGGCATCGAGCCGGTGGCCGGCTTGTACCGGGCGCTGGGTGGCGAGCGCAAGGTGCGGGGGATGGCGGTCAAGGGCGAGATCGAGGGCGTCGTCCGCAACGACCAGATGGAATCCGGCGAGTTCTGGGCCCAGGTGGAGCGAGCGGTGGTGTACGCCAACGAGATCGTCGCTCGGATGCGCGCCGGAGACGTGCGCCACGACCCGATCGGCCGCTCCTGCCCGGAGTGGTGCCTGCGCCAGGCGGGCGGGATCTGCCGGGTGTCGCGATGACCGAGCGGACGTGGAACGAGGGCCAGCGGGCCGCCATCGAGCAGCGCGGACGCGTGTTCGTCTCGGCCGGCGCCGGCACCGGCAAGACGGCGGTGCTGGTGGAGCGGGTCGCCCGGCGGCTGCAGGAGGGCACCCCGCTCGACCACCTGCTGGTGATCACGTTCACCGACCGGGCGGCCGACGAGCTGCGCCGGCGGGTGCGCGAGCGGCTGCGCGAGCTGGGACTGGTGGAGGCCGCCGGCGGCGTCGAGTCGGCCTGGATCTCGACCATCCACGGCTTCTGCTCGCGCGTGCTGCGCGCCCACGCGCTGGAGGCCGGCATCGACCCCTCGTTCGCGGTCGCCTCCGACACCGAGATGCGGATCCTGCAGTCCGACGGCTTCGCCGCGGCGCTGGAGCGGTTCGTCGAGGACGACGATCCCGCCCGGCTCGACCTGCTCGCACGCTATGGCCGCGATCGGCTGCGGCGGATGGTGTCGGAGCTGCACGGCCGGCTGCGGGGCCTCGGCCTGCCGCTCGAGCTGGTGCCGCACGCGGCACCCGATCCGGTCTCCGCCGATCATGCCGAGGAGCTGGCCGCCGATGCCGACCGCGCGCTGCTCCAGGAGTTGCTGGGCCTGTTCGACGAGAGCTATACGGCCGTCAAGCAGCGCCGCGGCCGGCTCGACTTCAACGACCTCGAGCTGTACGCCCGCGATCTGCTGCTGGCGCGGCCCGAGCTGGCCGCCGGCTATCGCGATCGTTTCGTCGAGGTGATGGTGGACGAGTTCCAGGACACCAACCGGCTGCAGGTCGAGCTGGTGGAGCTGGTCCGCGGCGGCGACCTGTTCCTAGTCGGCGACGAGTTCCAGAGCATCTACCGGTTCCGCCGCGCCGACGTCGAGGTGTACCGCGAGGCGCGCCGCGCGGCGGCCGCCGACGTGATCACGCTCGACCACAACTACCGCTCCCGCGGCCACGTGCTCGACCTGGTCAACGAGGCCTTCGGCCGCGAGTTCGGCGATCGCTACCACGACCTGGTGGCGGCCGGCGAGTTCGAGGGCGAGCCGCCGGCAGCCGCGGTGGAGCTGCTGCTGACCGACATCCGCGCCTGCCGCGAGGACGACGTCTCGTGGCGGGTGGCCGAGGCCGAGACGATCGCCGAGCGGGTGGCGGCGATGGTCGAGTCGGACGCCTGCGAGCCGGGCGACGTGGTGCTGCTGTTCGAGGCCGGCACCGACGCCGGCACCTACGAGGATGCGCTGCGCGAGCGCGGGCTGCCGACCGTGCGCGCCACCGGCCGCGGCTACTACGGCCAGCAGGAGGTGGCGGACGTGATCGCCTACCTGCGGCTGCTGATCAACCGCACCGACGACCGGGCGCTGCTGTCGGTGCTGGCGTCGCCGCTGGTCGGCGTCTCGAACGACGGCCTCGCCCTGATCCGGCTGGCCACGCGGCGGGCGGCGGCGATCGGCGCCTTCGAGCCGGCGCGCTGGCCGCAGGCGCTGTCCGAGCACGACAACCGGCTGGGACAGGCGTTCAAGCTTCGCTACGACCGGCTGGTCGAGCGGCTGCCCGGGCTCAGCCTGGAGCTCTTGTGCGAAGCGATCGTGTCGGAGCACGACTTCGATCTCGCGCTGCTGGCGCGCCAGGACGGCGACCGGCGGCTGGCCAACGTGCGCAAGCTGATCCGGCTGGCGCGCGAGTACGAGCAGCTGCGCGGGCCCGACCTGGAGGGCTTCGTCCGCTTCCTCGAGGAGCAGGCCGACCTGGGCACGCGCGAGGGCGAGGCCGCAATCGCCGACGAGGGCGGCGACGCCGTGCTGCTGATGACGGTGCACTCCGCCAAGGGGCTCGAGTTCCCGGTCGTGGTGGTGGCCGACGCGGGCCGGCGCCCGGGCGGCCGTGGCGGCGCCGACGTGCTGGTCGACCGTGAGGGCCGGATCGCGTTTCGGGCCTGCCCGGATACCGGCATCACGCGTCCGGCGCTCGGCCTCAAGAACCTGGCCGAGGACGAGAAGCGGGCCGAGCAGGAGGAGGGCCGCCGCCGCCAGTACGTCGCCATGACGCGCGCCCGCCAGCACCTGATCGTCAGCGGCGGCCTGGCCAAGCCCGACGACGAGACGCCGATCGCGACGCTCTGCCGCGTGCTCGAGGTGGGCCTGCACTCGCACGGCTTGGTCGAGGTCGGCCGCACCCGCGTCGACGTGCGCGTCACCAGGCCGCCCGAGCAGGAGCCCGTGCTGGAGCTGGACGCGCCCGACCAGCTGGAGCTGTTCGCCTCGCTGGAGGGCCCGTCGCCGCGGCTCGATCCGCTGCCGCCGGTGCCCGACCCGCCGTCGGTGCCGCTGCGCCGCATCTCCTACAGCGGGCTGGCGCTGTATGACCGCTGCGGCTACCGCTTCTACGCCCAGCGGCTGCTGCGCCTGCCCGAGCGGGTGCCCGACCGCGGCGAGGCGGAGGGCATGGCCCCGGTCGAGGTGGGGGACGCCGTGCACCTGCTGCTGGAGGCAGACGACGGCCGCTGGCGGGAGCGCTACCCGCACGCTACCGCCGAGGACGAGCAGCGGATCGAGCGGATGCTGGCCAGCTGGCGCGACTCGGACCTGGCCGCGCGGGTTGCGGGGCTGTCAGATGTCCGCGTCGAGCTGCCGTTCGTGTTCGGGGTGGACGGCGTGCTGCTTCGCGGCCGCTTCGACGTGTTCCACCAGGACGCGGACGGGGCGGCGCTGGTGGTGGACTACAAGACCAACCGGCTGGGCGACCGCTCGCCGGACGAGCTGGTCGATCGATCCTACGGCCACCAGGTGGCGATCTACGCGCTGGCGGCGTTGCTCGGTGGCGCCCGCTCGGTTGAGGTCGTCTACGCCTTCCTCGACCGGCCGGACGCGGTCTCGCGGCGGAGCTTCGCGGCGGCCGATGCCGATCGGCTGGCGGACGGCATCCGCAGCTCGCTGCAGCCGATCCGCGAGGGCCGCTTCGTGCCCCGCCCGGGGCCGCACTGCGCCGAGTGCCCGGCCCTCGATCTGCTCTGCGCCGGCCCGGCGCTGCCGTCCGCGTGAACGCCCGCGCGGAGCGCGCCCAGCTGCTGCTCGACCGTCTCGCCCAGGAGCATCCCGACGCCCACATCGCGCTCGACTACGGCACGCCGCTCGAGCTGCTGGTGGCGACCATCCTCTCCGCGCAGTGCACCGACGCGCGCGTCAACCAGGTCACCCCCGAGCTGTTCGCGCTCTGTCGCACCGCCGCCGACTACGTCGCACTGTCCCAGGAACGATTGGAGCAGTTGATCCGTCCCACGGGCTTCTTCCGCAACAAGGCGCGGGCGATCCGGGCGGCCTGTGCGTCGATCCTCGACGACTTTGGCGGCGAGGTACCCGAGACGCTCGACGAGCTGGTGCGGCTGCACGGTGTCGGCCGAAAGACGGCCGCGGTCGTCTCGTCGAACGCCTTTGGCCGCCGTGACGGGATCGCGGTCGACACCCACGTCGGCCGCGTGTCGCGGCGGCTGGCGCTGACACGGCACGGCGATCCGGTCAAGGTCGAGCGGGCGCTGATGCGGCTGTACCCCAGGGAGCGCTGGCTGGAGGTGTCGGACGTGCTGATCTTCCACGGCCGCCGCGTCTGCGAGGCGCGCCGTCCCCGCTGTGGCGAGTGCGCGGTGGCCGAGATGTGCCCGTCAGCGCGCGTGTAGGCGAACGCTTCCGGCACGACCTGCGTCTTGTTCTGTGGCGGCCGGACGGTGCAGGATGCAGGCATGTCGAGGATCGAGATCGAGCTCTACGCCGACCGGCTGTCGCGGCACGCCGAGCGGCTGCGCGACGACCTGGAGGGTGCCCGCATGCGGCTGGCATGGCTGCGGCTCGAACAGGGCGCCCGCGACGAGCTGGGCGCACGCGACTGCGCTGTCCTGGAGGCGCTGGGCGTGATGTCCGGCAGCGACGAGCAGGCCGAGCGGCGACTGATCGACCGGCGGCTACGCCAGCTCGAGGTGGTGGAGCGCTACCAGAGCCTGGTCGAGCGGGAGTTGGAAGCACTTATCGAGTGAGATCGACTGGGGTCTGACCCCAAATCGGGCCGCGCTTCACTACCGTGCCAGGCAACGGCCGAAAGGCGGGTGCCTGGCACGATCGAGCTGCACCCAACGCGCAGTGGGGGCAGGCAATCGGTCGGCGACCCCTCTAAGGATGCCGCGGCGCGACCGAGGCCAGCAGTCCGCCGTCCTCGTCGTAGGCCGGGAACAGGTCGACGCGCACGGGCTTCTCGCGGCCGCTGCGATGGCGCAGCACCAGCTGCTGGTCGAGCTTGCGGACGCCCCACTCCATGACGACGTCGACCGGGCTGGGGCCGTCGCCGAACCCCGCCAGGCCGAGCGCGGCGACCAGCGGCTTTCCCAGCAGATCGCCCTCGCTGTAGCCGGTCAGCTCGAACACGCCCTTGCCGCACGAGATCACGCGGGTGTCCTTGTCGCAGGCCACGAAGCCCGCGTTCGCCGGTGGGTAGAAGTCCTCCAGCAGCTCGAACAGGAAGCCGAAGCCGCACTTGTGGCAGCCCACCTGCTGGTGGGACAGCCCGTCGCGGCCGTCGTCGTCGATCGCGCGCGTGCCGCAGTTGGGGCAGATCCAGTAGCGCGGCATCAGCCGCCCGCCCTGCCTGGGCGCGCGACCGCGCCTCGTCGCAGATGATTCCTCGATGCCATTACCAACACTGTACTTACGACCGTTGGAACAGGATTCAGGCAGCCTCGGTGGCGGCGGTGGCCGCCACCGGCTGCGCGTGGCTGAGCCAGCGTTCGGCGTCGAGTGCCGCCATGCAGCCCATGCCGGCAGCCGTCACGGCCTGGCGGTAGGTGTGGTCGACGACGTCGCCGGCGGCGAACACGCCCTCGATGTTGGTCTCGGTCGATCCCGTCTTGGTGATCAGGTAGCCGGCCTCGTCCATGTCGAGGATGCCCTTGAACAGCCCGGTGGTGGGGTCGTGGCCGATGGCGACGAACAGCCCATCCGCGGGCAGGTCGCGCAGCTCGTCGGTGACCGTGTCACGCAGCCGCACGCCGGTGACGTGCCCGGCCGACTCGCCCAGCACCTCCTCCACCATGGCGTTGGTGACGAACTCCAGGTTGGGCTTGGCGCGGGCGTGGTCGATCATGATCTTCGATGCGCGGAACTCCTCCCGCCGGTGCACCAGCTTGACGTCGGTCGCGAACTTGGCCAGGAAGGCCGCCTCCTCCATCGCCGAATCGCCGCCGCCCACCACGACCACCTGCTTGCCGCGGAAGAAGGCCGCATCGCAGACGGCGCAGTAGCTGACGCCCGTGCCCTGCAGCCTCTGCTCGCTCTCGAGGCCGATCTGACGGGCGGTTGCGCCGGTCGTAACGATCACGCTCTTGGCCAGGTGCTCCTCGTCGCCGAGGTACACGCGGAAGGGGCGCTGCGAGAAGTCGACCCGGGTGACGTCATCGGCCACCAGCTCGGCGCCGAAGCGCTCCGCCTGGCGGCGCATGGTGGACATCAGCTCGGGGCCCATGATGCCGTCCACGAAGCCGGGGTAGTTGTCGACGTCGCTCGTGATCATGAGCTGGCCGCCGTAGCGGAAGCCCTCGAACACCAGCGGCCGCAGGTTGGCACGCGCGGCGTACAGAGCCGCCGTGTAGCCGGCCGGGCCGCCGCCGATGATGATCACCTCGCGGATGTCGCTCATTGTTCTCCTGTCGGTTCATCGCCCGTCGCGGAGCGCGCGGGCGTAGAAATATCTTCACTCTGTTCAACGTCTGACACCCTGAAACATTCCTGGCAGCGCTCGCACCAGATGCCGCCACCTTCGATGCGGGCGCCGAAGAAGCTGCCCAGCGGCTGCCCGCAGTAGGGACAGAAGCGCACCGCGGGCGGCGGGTCACTGGATGGTTGCACGAGAAGACCAGTTTATAGTTCCGCCCCGTGAGCAAGCGGCAGAAAGAGCGCACCAACCAGAATCGCGAGCGACGGCTGGGAAGCGGCGATGGCATCGCCCGCCCCAAGGGCTCCGGCGGCGCGGGCATCCCGCTGTGGATGTGGGCGCTGTCTCTGTCGGGCTTTCTCGCGCTGGGCGTGGTGATCGCGGTGCTGCTGCTGACGCGGGGCGGATCGGGTTCGTCGGGGGACCCGGCGGTGATCAAGGAGCGCGACTCGACCGCGAAGATCGACTTCCAGAGCCAGGGAACCTGGCAGCCCAACTACACCAACCTCGGCGATGCGATCAAGGCGCTCGGCCTGCCGGGGCTGTCCGACACCGTGCAGCACTACCACACCCACATCCACCTGATCGTCGACGGCCACGACGTGCCTGTGCCCGCGGACATCGGCCTCGACGCGGCGACCCAGACCTACGCTGCCATCCACACCCACGATGACCGCAGCGTGATCCATATCGAGGCGGACGTGAAGAACTATCACTCCGACCTCCAGAACGTGTTCGACATCTGGGGCGTGCGGTTCAGCTCGCAGTGCGTCGGCGGCTTCTGCAACGGCGTCAAGATGTGGGTCGACGGCACCCCGTCTACCGAGTTCGGTGCCTACGTGATGCAGCCGCACGATGCGATCACGATCGTGGAGGGCAAGCTGCCGGCCGGCTTCAAGCCGGACGACTCGTTCAAGTTCGCCGCCGGCGAGTAGCTACTCGAGGTCGTCCAGGATCTCGGCTCGCTCGCGATCTGGCGGGGCGCCCCAGATCAGCAGCGTCAGCTCGCTGTCTGACTCGTTGCGGATCTGGAGCGGCGTGCCGGGAGCGACCCGAGCCAGACTGCCGGCGGGAAGCTGCTCGCGCTGCGGCGGCTCGCCCAGCATCATCGTGGCGGCGCCGTCGAGCACGACGAACACCTCCTCCTGCGCGACCTCGCGATGGCGGCGGCCGCGGCTGCCGGCCGGGTAGCGCCAGACCGAGGCCCGCGACTGCGTCAGGCCGAGCACATCCGTCAGCCCCGCGACCGAGCGGGGCGGATCCTGCTCGCGGTAGGGCCGCTGCGCGAACTCAAACTCGCCGGGCCGAATGACGCCGAAGCTCATCGCCGCAGTATCGCGGCCCTCATCACTCTCGGCAAGCTCACAGCCGGATGCCAGCGGCGGGCGAGGCGGGGTGCCGAGAGTGGGGGTGCGCCTCGATCCCGGGGCGCGTTCACATTAGGAGGAGATCATGCTCAGATCACGTGTACGCAGCTCGCTGGTGACGGCGGCGCTGGTGGCCGGAGCGGGAGCCGGCGCAGCCGGCATCGCCAGTGCGGCCAGCGGCGGCTCGACGGCCGCGACCGGATCGAGCGGCACGGCCGCGACGCACCA
>JAWVEC010000278.1:0-3773 GCA_033856975.1 Gaiellales bacterium | reverse complement strand
TCGAGACCGGCGGCTCGAACGTCCAGTTCGCCCTCAACCGGGACAGCGGCGAGCTGGTCGTGATCGAGATGAACCCGCGCGTCTCGCGCAGCTCGGCGCTGGCCTCCAAGGCCACCGGCTACCCGATCGCGAAGGTAGCCACCAAGCTCGCCGTCGGATACACGCTGGACGAGATCCCCAACGACATCACCGGCACGACGCCGGCCTCGTTCGAGCCGGCGCTCGACTACGTGGTGATCAAGCTGCCCCGGTTCGCGTTCGAGAAGTTTCCCGGCGCCGACGCCTCCCTGACGACGCAGATGAAGTCGGTGGGCGAGGCGATGGGTATCGGCCGCAGCTTCAACGAGGCTTGGGGCAAGGCCATGCGCAGCCGCGAGCTGGACGGCAACGTGCGCAGCTCGGGATCGGTCGCCGAGGGGTCATGGGACCGCTTCGACGTGATCCAGGCCCGGCTGCTGGCGGGCGACCTGCCGGCCGCGCTGGCCGACGAGTCGAAGGTTCACCCCTGGTTCCTGGACGAGTGGCAGCGTGTGGCCGAGGCCGAGCGGGGACTGGACGGAGTCGACCCGGCCGCGCTGGACGCGGCCGGCTGGCGGGCGTTGAAGCGGCTCGGAATCGCCGACGGGCGGATCGGCGAGCTGACCGGCACGCCGGAGCCGGAGGTGCGCACGCTTCGCCGCACGCGCGGCGTGCGGCCGGTGTTCAAGGCGGTCGACAGCTGCGCGGCCGAGGTGGAGGCGCAGGCGCCGTACTACTACTCGGCCTACGAGGACGAGGACGAGCTGCGGCGGGGCGATCGCGAGAGCGTCGTGATTCTGGGAGCCGGGCCAAACCGGATCGGGCAGGGGATCGAGTTCGACTACTGCTGCGTTCAGGCAGCCCAGACGTTCCGCGCGCTCGGCTACGACGCGGTGATGGTGAACTGCAACCCCGAGACCGTGTCCACCGACGCCGACTCGTCCGACCGGCTGTACTTCGAGCCGCTGACGATCGAGGACGTGCTGGAGGTGATCGAGCGGGAGCACCCGATCGGCGTGGTCGCACAGTTCGGCGGGCAGACGCCGCTTCGGCTGGCGCGGCGGCTCGAGGAGGAGGGCGTGCACCTTCTGGGCACGCCGTTCGACGCGATCGACGTGGCCGAGGATCGCGAGCGGTTCGGCGGCGTGCTGGCAGACCTGGGCTTGGAGGCGCCGGCATGGGGCATCGCCAGGGACGATGACGACGCCGCCCGGATCGCGGTCGAGGTCGGCTACCCGGTGCTGGTGCGGCCGTCCTACGTGCTCGGCGGCCGCGAGATGCGGATCTGCTACGACGAGGCCACCCTGCGCTCGCGCCCGGTGCAGCCCGGCTCGCTCGTCGACCGCTTTGTCGAGGACGCGATCGAGGTGGACGTGGACGCCGTCTGTGACGGCAATCGCACCTGGATCGGCGGCGTCATGCAGCACGTCGAGGAGGCGGGCGTGCACTCGGGCGACTCGGCCTGCGTGATCCCGACGCTCTCGCTGGGCGACGAGATCGAACGCGAGATCCGCGATCAGACGCGGGCGATCGCCGAGGCGCTGGGGGTGCGCGGGCTGATCAACGTCCAGTTCGCCGTCCAGGGTTCGCGCATCTACGTGATCGAGGCCAACCCGCGGGCGTCGCGGACGGTGCCGTTCGTGGCCAAGGCGACCGGGCTGCCCCTGGTCGAGGCCGCCTGCCGCGCCGCCCTCGGGCTGCCGGTCGAACTGGCCGAGGGCGCGCCGGAGCACATCAGCGTCAAGGCGGCGGTTCTGCCGTTCCAGCGCTTCTTCGGCGCCGATCCGGCGCTCGGCCCGGAGATGCGATCGACGGGCGAGGTGATCGGCATCGGCCCCGACTTCCCGACCGCATTCGCGAAGGGCGAGCGGGCGGCGGGCCGGCCGTTGCCGCGGGAGGGATGCGTCTTCCTGTCCGTGCGCGACGCCGACAAGCCGGCGGCGACGATGCTGGCAGCCCTGCTGCAATCGCTCGGATTCGAGCTGGTCGCGACCGCCGGCACGGCGCGGGCGCTGCAGCGGATCGGGATCCCGGTCGAGACGGTGCAGAAGGTCACGCAGGGCTCGCCGAACGTGATCGACCTGATCCGCGACGGCGCGATCAACCTGGTCATCAACACGCCTCTGGGACGCGGAGCGCGGGCGGACGGATACGAGATCCGCGAGGCCGCGATCCGCCACCGCATCCCCTGCATCACGACGCTGGCGGGCGCCTCCGCGGCGGTGCAGGCGATCGCACAGGCCCGCGACATCGCGCCGATCGCGCTCCAGGATCTCCACCGAACGGCGGTGGCGGACGGCGGGCATGCTCCCCGCTAGGCGCCGCCTGGCCGTCGAGCGGGTGGAGGCCGTGGGGGCGTACACGTTGCTGGTGCTGCGAAACGACGGCGGCGATGTCGGCCGGCCCGGCCAGTTCTTCATGCTCCAGGCGACGCCCGAGCCGTCCCTCGCCTACCTGCCGCGCGCGCTCTCGGCGGCATGGGCGGATGAACGCGAGCTGGCGTTCCTCCTGGACGTGCGAGGGGAGGGGACGACAGCGCTGGCGGCAGCCGGGGAGGTCGAGACGCTCGGCCCGCTGGGCAACGGCTTCCCGGCCATCGACGGGCCGGCGATCCTGGTCGGCGGTGGCATCGGCGCGGCCATCCTGCCCTGGCTGGTGCGGACGCTGCCGGGATCCGTGACCACGCTGCTCGGCTTCCGGGAGCAGGCGCAGGCGGTGAGCGCGGCGTTGGTCGATCCCGAGGCGACGGTGGTGCTCGAGCCGACGCTGGTCACCGAGCCGCTGGCGCGAATGCTGCCGTTCGACGGCGTCGTGCTCGCCTGCGGGCCGGACGCGATGCTGCAGGCCGTGGCCGCGATGTGCTCCGAGCACGGCACCCGCTGCCTGCTGGCGATGGAGGCGGCGATGGCGTGCGGGTTCGGCGCCTGCTACGGCTGCGCCGTCGAGATCGACGGCGAGTGGAAGCGGCTGTGCATCGAGGGACCGGTGCTGGAGGCGGCCCGTGTCCTCGCCTGACCTGGCAACCGAGATCTGCGGCGTCGCGCTCGACCACCCGATCGTGAACGGCTCGGGCACCCTGGATGCGCTGGCGGCCGGCACGCTCGGCCTGTCGGCCTTCGTCACCAAGACGGTCACCCTCAACCCGCGGGCCGGCAACCCGCCGCCGCGGATCGCCGAGACGCCCGCCGGAATGGTGAACTCGATCGGGTTGGCCAACCCCGGGCTGGAGCAGTTCTGCGAGCGGCACCTGCCACGGCTGGCCGAGCTTGGGGTGCCGCTGGTCGTGAGCGTGGGAGGCTGGAGCCGCGAGGAGTACGCCACGGCCGTCGCCCGGATCGGGGCGCATCCGGCGGTGGCGGCGATCGAGCTGAACGTCTCCTGCCCAAACGTCGAGACGGGATGCATCTCGATCGGCACCGATCCCGACGAGACGCGGGCGCTGCTTCGGCGCTGCCGCGCCGAGACCGACCGGCCGTTGCTGGCGAAGCTCTCGCCCAGCGTGGCCGACGTGGCCGAGATCGCCAGCGCCGCCGCCGACGGAGGCGCGCACGGGCTGGTGCTGATCAACACCGTCCGCGGGATGGCGCTCGACCGGGTGACCTTGCGGCCGCTGCTGGGAGGGGGCGGGGGAGGCCTGTCCGGGCCCGCCGTCAAGCCGGTCGCGCTGCACGCGATCTATCACTGCCGGGCGGCGACGGGTCTCCCGATCATCGGCATGGGCGGCATCTCAACCGCGCAGGACTGCCTCGAATTCC
>JAWVEC010000277.1:0-2506 GCA_033856975.1 Gaiellales bacterium | reverse complement strand
GCGCCCGCCAGCGCGTGATAGCCGCCGACGACGTCGGTGACGCGGTGCAGGCCGATGTCGAGCAGCGCAGCCGCCGCCAGGCTGGAGGTGTAGCCCTCCGAGCACACGATCACCCACTCGACGACGTCGCCGACGGCTTCCGGCAGGCGGGCGTCACTGGTCGGGTCGCAACGCCATACCAGGACATTGCGTTCGATCACCAGCGCGCCCGGCACCTCGCCCTCGCGGAATCGCTGTGCCTGCGGCCGGATGTCGACGAGCACCGCCCCGCGCCGCAGCGCATCGGGCACCTCGGCGGCTGGAAGCCGGCGATAACGGCGTCGAGCGGATCTCAAGACAACGTCGATACGGCTCATCACAGCCCTTCTGGTTGATCGGTCAGTTCGGTGCGCGCTCGGCGCAGTCTGTTGTGGTCGGCGACCTCGTAGTACGACATCGCCGTCAGCGGCGGCGAGTAGGCGTGCACGCTCAGCGTCGGCGCAACCGGTCCCTTGATCGTGGTGACGGGCCGCGGCACAGGGCGCGGCGCCCACACCACGTCATGCACCCAGCCGAGCGGGAACCCGGCCTGATCACCGGCATCGAGGCGGCGACGCCGCAAGCTCCGCCCGTCCCAACGGAATTCGTTGAGCGACCCGGACACGACGGTCAGCGCGCCGAGTGACCCGCCGTGGTCGTGCAATTCGGTGGCGTGACCGGGAACCCAGCTGATCAGCCAGACGTCGAGTTCGTCGTCCCCGTGGATGCGGGTGAACCAGCGCCCCGACTCGGGTACACCGCCGTCGGGCAACAGGTGGTCGCAACGGCCGCTGAGCACATCGTCGGCGGCTTGATCGGTGGCGTGCAGCAGGTCGGGAACCCGCAGCCGCGTCGGCCCTGCGGAGGGCGACGCGATGGTCGGTGAACGCAACGCAACGGAACTGGCGACAGGCAAGGACATTGGGAGAGCTCCAGAGAGAACGGATGGGGCAAGCGGCGGCGCGTTAGGGCCGACAACACTCCCAAAATCCGAAGCGCTCCATCACGGCCGCCAGTGTTGCATAGATTTGAGGCTGTGCGTTGGTGCAGTCATCGGCCCCTGCTGTGGGGCGCGTTCGTTGTGGCGACCGGTTTGGCCGGTTTGTCTTCAGTCACGGGGTGCTCGCCGGGGGGCACCCCCGGCGGCAAGATCACGTCGTCACCCACGCAGTCGTCGGCCGGCCCGCACGGCCCGACTTCGGCGCCACCGGGCGTGATCGGGCTCTCCCCCGCCGGTGTGACAACCAAGGTCGACGTGCCCGCGGATTCGACCGAAGAGGAGTACTACCAGGCCTGTCATGCCGCAAAAGTGTGGATGGACGCCCAGCCCAAGACCGGTGAGTCGCTGTTCGAGCCCTACTTGGCGATGGTCCAGACCTCGCCGTCGGGCACTGCGGGCAGCTGGAACGCCCGCTGGGCGGAGCTGACGCCGGCCCGGCAGGCGGCGGTGATCACCGCCGCGCGGGCGGCCGCCAACGAAGAATGCGGGTAGCGGCGAGGGGGCTGTGCTTCGAACTCCTGCGCAATTGCGATCACGGATGAAAAAAGTGCCACCCCGGTCCGGCGGGGGCCCGTACCGCCACGCAAAATGTGGGGGTGTCTGGCGAAGCTGTCGCACGTCGATCATCTCCGACTCGGGTGGCGCTCGCACTCGGCAGCGGTGGCGCCCGGGGCTACGCCCACATCGGGGTGATCGAGGCGCTGCAGACCCGCGGCTTTGAGATCGTGGGGATCACCGGCTCGTCGATGGGTGCGATGATCGGCGGTCTGCAAGCGGCCGGACGACTCGACGAGTTCTCCGACTGGGCGAAGTCGTTGACGCAACGCACCATTCTGCGCCTGCTTGACCCGTCTATCAGCGCGGCCGGCGTGCTGCGGGCCGAGAGAATCCTGGAAGCGGTGCGCGACATCCTCGGTCCGGTCACCATCGAGCAACTGCCGATCCACTACACCGCGGTGGCGACCGATCTGTTGGCCGGCAAATCGGTGTGGTTTCAGCACGGCCCCCTCGACGAGGCGATCCGGGCGTCCATCGCGATTCCGGGGGTGATCGCCCCGCACAAAGTCGGCGGGCGCCTGCTCGCCGACGGCGGCATCCTGGATCCGCTGCCGATGGCGCCGCTCGCCGCGGTCAACGCCGATCTGACGATCGCCGTGGGCGTCAGCGGCAGCGAGGTGATCGCTAAACGCGAGCCGGAGCCGGGCGCCACTGTCGAGTTGTTGAACCGCATGGTGCGCAGCACTTCTGCGCTGCTCGATACGTCCGCCGTCCGGTCGCTGCTGGATCGGCCGACCGCGCGAGCCGTGTTAAGCCGGTTCGGTGCCGACACCTGGTCGGAGGAATCGGACGGGGAAACGTCCGGGAGCGAAGACGAACTCGAAGTTCCGAAGCTGGGCAGCTTTGAGGTGATGTACCGAGCGTTCGACATCGCCCAATCGGCGCTCACGCGCCATATCCTGTCTGCCTACCCGCCCGACTTACTCATCG
>JAWVEC010000276.1:0-2651 GCA_033856975.1 Gaiellales bacterium | reverse complement strand
GGGTGGGAACGGCCTACGCGCTGCTGGCCGCCTTCGGCATACCAACGGCGCTGCGCTATGCGCTGGTTGTGGTCGTGATCGACGCCGTCTCGACGGCGCTTCCGGTCACGCCGGGCGGGGTGGGTGCCCAGCAGGGGCTGCTGGTGTTCGCGCTGGCCGCGGTGGCGAGTCCCGGCCAGGTGCTGGCCTTCTCGATCGGCGCCCAGGCGGTGATCGTGGCCTTCAACATCGTGCTCGGCCTGATCGCCATCTTCATGCTGTTCGGCCACATCAGGATCGGCTTGCTGCACCGCGACGCCTGCTCCTGGCCGGATGCGACGCCCCACCAGCATCCCGCGTAGCCGGCACTCGCTTGACCGGCGCGCGTTTGCTCGCAAGACTGCGGGCGGTGGCTGACCCAGCAGACCAAAGCGCGCCGGCCGTGCGGCCGTTCTCGATCGAGGAGTACCGCGATCGCGCCCGCCGCGTGCGCGACGAGATGGCGTTGCGGTCGGTCGACGTGCTGTTCGTGCTCAGCCCCGCCAACCTCTATTACCTGACCGGCTTCGAATCGATCTGGTACCCGCCCAGGGCGCCGGTCGGGGTGATCGTCTCGCGTGACGACGAGCGGCTGGTGTTCGTCGACTACGAACGCCACGAGACGCTGGTCGAGCGCATCGCCCACTACGACCAGGCCGTGTTCTACGGCTACAGCAACGCCATCGACGAGATCCTGGCGGCGGTGCACGCGCGCGGCTGGTCGTCCGCGACGATCGGGGTCGAGCGCTGGACGCAGTCGCCCGGCGCACCGGTGGTCGACCAGCTGGCGGACGGCCTCGCCGCCGGCGGCGCGCGGGTGGTGGCGGGCGACTGGATCGTCGACCGGGTACGGCTCGTCAAGTCGCCGACCGAGCTCGAGTACGTGCGGCGGGCGGCGGCGATCGTCGACGCCGCGATCGGGTCGCTGGGCGAGTACGTGCGGCCCGGGCGCACCGAGCTCGAGATCGCCGCGCACATCAACTCGGTGATGGCCTCCCAGGGCGGAGAGGAGGCGGCGATCCGGACGATGGTCTCGGCCGGTCCGGACGTGTGGTGTCGCACCCACTCGCCGCCGTCGCGGCGGCCGGTGGCCGAGGGCGACGTCATGTACGTCGATGCCTGCGGCGTCTTCAACCGCTACCACGCCGACGTCTGCCGCACGTTCGCGATCGGCCGCGACCATCCCCAGGTGCGCGAGATCCTGGCCGTGACCGCCGGCAGCGTGGCGGCGGTGCAGGCGGCCGTCAAGCCCGGCGATCCGCTGGACGTTGCCCAGCGGGTGGCGGAGGAGTATGTCTACAGCCGCTTCCCGGCCGAGCAGGTGTGGTGGGTGGGCGGCTATGCGCTGGGCATCGCCATGCCACCCAACTGGGTCGGCCACACCTACATCGGCAACGACGCCTTCGAGCAGTTCAGCTGGCAGCCCGGGTACCTGACCAACTACGAGAACGTGCTGTTCGACCGCGAGGCCGGCTTCACCGCCAGCTACATGGAGTCGCTGCTGATGGGACCGGAACGGATCGAGGTGCTGTCCGGCCTGTCGCGCGAGCTGACCGTGCTTCGCGCGACGTGATCGATGTCTTCTGGCATCCGGCCGTGCTCGACCACGACACCGGGTCGGGCGTGTTCGAAGGCGGCCCTTCCGACCTGCTGGACGAGCCCGAGCTGCATCCCGAGAACGCGGAGCGGGTGCGCAACATGGCGTCGGTGCTGCGCCGTGGCCCGATCGCCGGGCGGCTGCGCTGGCACGAGGGACGGCCGGCCACCGAGCGGGAGCTGGCCGCCGTCCACGACCCGGCCTATATCTCGTCCATCCGCGAGGCGTGTGAGGGCGGCGGTCGCGCGCTCAGCGCCACCACCGTGCTCTCAGCCCGGTCGTGGCAGCCGATTCTGACGGCGGCCGGAACCGCGATCGCCGCGGGCGACGCCGTCATCTCCGGCCGCTCCAAGATCGCCTATGCGCTGGTGCGTCCACCCGGCCACCACGCCGGCCCGGCCAGCGCGGACGGCTACTGCTTCTTCAACCACGCCGCGCTCGTGGCCGAGCGGGCGCGGGCGGGCGGGGCGGAGCGGGTCGCGATCCTCGACTGGGACGTTCACCACGGAAACGGCACCCAGAGCTGCTTCTACGATCGCGATGACGTGCTGACCATCTCGCTGCACATGCGGCACGGCAGCTGGGGGGCGGCGCATCCCGAGACGGGCGCGCCGGACGAGATTGGCGAGGGTGCCGGGGCGGGATACAACGTCAACGCGGAGCTCTCCCTGGGCAGCGGCCTGTCCGGCTACATGCTCGCCTTCGAGCGGGTGATCCTCCCCATCCTCGACCAGTTCAAGCCGGAGGTGATCGTCTGCGGATGCGGGCAGGACGCCAGCGGCTTCGACCCCAACGGCCGCCAGAACCTGCTGATGGCGGGCTTCCACCGCATCGGCCGCACCGTCGCCGAGGCCGCCGAGCGGCTGTGTGACGGCAGGCTGGTGCTGATCCAGGAGGGTGGCTACGCCCGTACCTACGCCGCCTACTGCCTGCACGCGACGCTCGAGGGTGTGCTGGGAGCCGAGATGCTGCTGGCCGACCCGATCGGCTACCTGCCGGACGACGCGACTCGCGGCGGCTCGGATGCGGAGCTGCT
>JAWVEC010000275.1:0-2514 GCA_033856975.1 Gaiellales bacterium | reverse complement strand
CCCGAGGGCGGCGGATCCGAGGTCGTCGCGCCCAGTGCGCACGGCATGGAGAACATCCTGATCGAGGAGCTCGAACTGGGCGTCCGCAGCTACAACTGCCTCAAGCGCGTCGGCATCGAGACGATCGGCGACCTGGTGGCGAAGACCGAGGCCGAGCTGGCGGCGATCCCCAACTTCGGCAAGAAGTCGATCGAAGAGGTCAAGGAGACGCTGGCCGCCCACGGGCTCTCGATGCGAGGCTCCGAGTGAGGCATCGCCGCACCGGACGGAAGCTCGGTCGCGACGCGTCGCATCGCAAGGCCCTGTTCTCGAACATGGCCGGGTCGCTGTTCGAGCATGGCCGTATCCGCACCACCGAGGCCAAGGCCAAGGAGCTGCGGCCGATCGCGGAGAAGCTGATCACGCTTGCCCGCAAGGATCCGTCCGATGTGGCCGCGCAGCGAAACGCCGTCGCCTACCTGCGCAGCAAGGATGCCGTGCACCGGCTGTTCCACGAGGTGGCGCCCCGCTTCACTGAGCGTCCCGGCGGCTATACCCGCATCATCAAGATCGGCCCTCGGCCGGGAGACGCCGCTCCGATGGTGTACATCGAGCTTGTCGACCACGAGCCGGCCGCCCGCGCCTAGCACGTGCTCGGCCTGCCGGACGGGTGGGTCGATCGCTCGGTGCTGACCTACGTCGGCCCGGACGATGGCGATGGATCGCCGTCGCTGGTGGTGACGCGCGAGGAGCTGGCCGAGCACATGACGCTGGGTCGCTTTGCGGCGATGCAGGACGCGGCCGTGCGGGCCGGGTTCGACGGCATCGACCTGCTCGAGGATCGCGAGACGACGGTGGCCGCGCACCGCGCGGTGCGGCGCACGTACCGCTGGAGCTACGACGACCACGTGATGCGCCAGCGGATGTGGTGCCTGGTGGTGGACGGCGTCGGGTACGCGATCGTGGCGTCGGCGCCGGACGCCGCCTTCGACGGTCTGCGCGGCACGTTCGCCACGGCGTTGCGCGGATTCCGCGCGGGGTAGCGGGTGCGTCTGCGCGCGACGGTCGCCTATGACGGCACGGAGTTTCGCGGCTGGGCGCCACAGCCCGGACTGCGCACGGTCGGGGGCGTGCTGGCGGAGGCGTTCGGCGTCGAATCGCTGGTGGTGGCGGGGCGAACCGACGCGGGCGTGCACGCGGCCGCCAACGTCGTCTCGTTCGACCTCGAGCGCGCGCTGCCGACGCGGGCTGTGAACACGAACCTGCCCCGCGACGTGGCCGTGCTTGAGATGCGAGCGGCCGATGAGGGGTTCGATGCGCGCGCCGACGCGTGCGGGCGCAGCTACGTCTACCGGATCAACAACGGCCAGGCGATCGACCCGCTGCGGCGCCGGTTCGAGCTGTTCTATCCGCGCCCGGTGGACGACGCCGCCCTGGTGGCGTGTGCCGCGGGCCTGGTCGGCCGCCACAACTTCCGCGCCTTCACACCCAGCGAGACGCAGCACCGCTTCTTCGACCGCACGGTGACGGAGGCGCGCTGGCAGCGGGACGGGGACAAGCTCGAGTTTCGCATCACCGCCGACGGCTTTCTCCGGCACATGGTGCGGGTGGTGATCGGCACGATGCTGATGCGGCCCGACCCCGACCTGTTCGCGCGCCTGCTCGAGGGCCGGCCGCGCAGCGACGCCGGCCGCACCGCCCTTCCGCACGGCCTCACCCTGCTCCACGTCGATTATCCGTAAAAGCCTGTCGCGCCCAGCGCGCAACTCTGCAACGCGGGACCGGGGTCTGACCCCCAATTCCTACGAATCGCCGCATTGATCGAGCTAAAATCTACGATTACAGGCGACCACTGGCCAGATCACGCCCGCAATTCGTAGAAAAACGGCGTGTAGGGGGTCAGACCTCTCCGGCCGTAGACTGCCTAGCGCGTGCACATCCTGCTCACCAACGACGACGGTGTCACCTCGCGCGGGTTGTTCCAGGCCAAGCTCGCGCTCGAGAGCCACGGCAGCGTCTCGGTGATCGCGCCCGACTCGAACCGCAGCGGATCGGCGCGCAGCATCACCATCGACCGCGCCCTGCACGTGACCGAGGTCGAGCTGCGCGACGGCAGCACCGGGTTCGCGACCGACGGCACGCCGGTCGACTGCGTCCGGTTCGGCGAGCTGGGGCTGGTCGGTGAGCGGCCCGACCTGGTCGTGTCCGGCATCAACTATGGCTACAACCTTGGCGATGACGTGACCTACTCCGGCACTGTTGCCGCGGCGTTCGAGGGCCTGCTGCTCGGCATCCCCGGCATCGCCGTCTCGCAGGGCGCACCGACCGCCTCCGGCTCCGACTTCCGTCGCCACGAGACCTATGACTTCGGCCCCGCAGCCGACTTCCTGTCACGGCTGGTCGGCCGCGTCATCGAGCACGGCATACCCGAGGGAACGCTGCTGAACGTGAACGTGCCGTCGACTCCCGGCGGTGTTGCGGTGGGCAGGCTGGGCAAGCGCATCTACCGTGACCAGCTCGAGCTCGAGGCCGACG
>JAWVEC010000274.1:0-18496 GCA_033856975.1 Gaiellales bacterium | reverse complement strand
GCTGCAAGGGCTGGCACCAGGAGGCGGCGCTGCGCATGCTGTGCAACAACCTCGACCCGGAGGTGGCCGAGGATCCCACCAAGCTGGTCGTGTACGGCGGCTCGGGAAAGGCGGCCCGCAGCCACGAGGCGCTGCGCGCGATCGTGCGCACGCTGCTCGAGCTCGAGAACGACGAGACGATGCTGATCCAGAGCGGCAAGCCGGTGGCCGTGTTCAAGACTCATGCCGGCGCGCCGCGGGTGCTGATCGCCAACTCGCTGCTGGTGCCGCGGTTCGCGAACTGGGACGAGTTCCGGCGGCTGGAGGCCGAGGGGCTGACCATGTTCGGCCAGATGACGGCCGGCTCGTGGATCTACATCGGGACCCAGGGCATCCTGCAGGGCACGTTCCAGACGTTCGCGGCGGCGGGCGAGCGCCACTGGGGCTCGACCGACCTGGCCGGCCGCACGATCCTGACCGCCGGACTGGGCGGCATGGGCGGCGCGCAGCCGCTGGCGGCATCGCTGGCCGGCGCCGCCAGCCTGAACGTCGAGGTCGACCCGCACCGGATCGCGCGGCGGCTGGAGACGCGCTACCTGGACGAGGTCGCGGCCGACATCGACGACGCTGTCAAGCGCGTGCGCAAGGCCGCCGACGAGGGCATCGGCCTCTCGATCGGCCTGCTCGGCAACGCCGGCGAGGTGTTCGCCGAGCTCGCCCACCGGGGCGTGCCCTTCGACCTGGTCACCGACCAGACATCGGCCCACGACATGCTGAACGGCTACGTGCCGATGGGCATGCCGCTGGAGCAGGCGATCGCCCTGCGCGGGTCGGATCCCGAGGAGTACGTGCGCCGCGCCCGCGAGACGGCGGTCGCGCACGTCAAGGCGATGGTCGCGTTCCAGACGGCGGGCAGCCACGTGTTCGACTACGGCAACAACCTGCGCACCGAGGCGCTGGACGCCGGCTACGCCGACGCGTTCGCGTTCCCCGGCTTCGTGCCCGCCTACATCCGGCCGCTGTTTGCGATCGGCGCCGGCCCCTTCCGGTGGGCCGCGCTGTCGGGCGACCCGGCCGACATCGCCCGCATCGACCACGCGCTGATCGAGGCATTCCCCGACGATGAGCTGCTGCAACGCTGGCTGGCGATCGCGCCCGAGCGGATCGCCTTCCAGGGACTGCCGGCCCGCATCTGCTGGCTGGGTCAGGGCGATCGCGCCAAGGCCGGGCTGATCTTCAACGACCTGGTACGCCGGGGCGAGGTTTCGGCCCCGATCGTGATCGGCCGCGACCACCTCGATACGGGCTCGGTGGCATCGCCCTACCGCGAGACGGAGGCGATGAAGGACGGCTCCGACGCGATCGCTGACTGGCCGATCCTGAACGCCATGCTCTCGACCGCCTCCGGCGCGTCCTGGGTCTCGGTGCACCACGGCGGCGGCGTCGGCATCGGCAACTCGATCCACGCCGGCATGGTGATCGTCGCCGACGGCAGCGCCGAGATGGACGAGCGGCTGCAGCGGGTGCTGACCAACGATCCGGGGATCGGAGTCGCGCGTCACGCCGACGCCGGCTACGAAGACGCAATCAGCACCGCGCACGCGCAGGGCGTTCGCCTTCCCATGGAGGACGCGACCTGATGAGCGAGCGTACCGCGATCCTGACAGGCGTCACCGGCGGCTGGGGGAGGGCGGTGCTCGACCGCTTCATCTCTCAGGGCTGGAACGTCTGCGCGACCACCCGTTCGGCAGCCGACCTGCCCGAGGGCGTGCTGGTGGTCTCGGCCGACCTGACCGATGCGGCCTCGGCCGAGCGGGTGGTGGAGGCGTGCCTCGAGCGCTTCGGCCGCGTCGACGCGCTGGCCTGCGTGGCCGGCGGGTTCACGATGTCCGGCCCGCTGCACGAGTCGTCCCCGGATGACTGGCGTGGCCAGCTGGCCGCCAACCTGGACACCGCGTACACGATGACGCGGGCGGCGCTGGCGCCGATGGTGGCCGCGGGCAGCGGCGCGATCGTGTATGTCGGCTCGCGGGCGGCCATCAAGCCGTTCCCCGGGGCCGCTCCCTACATCGTCTCCAAGGCAGCGGTGCTGGCGCTGATGGGTGCCGTCGATGCCGAGGTGCGCAAGCAGGGCATCCGCGTCAACACGGTGGTGGCGAGCACCGTCGACACGCCGCGCAACCGGGCCGAGAGCCCGGACGCCGACTTCTCGTCCTGGACGACCGGCGAGGCGATGGCGCGCGTGATCGAGTGGCTCTCGAGTGATGACTCGTCACCGATCTCGGGCGGCACGATCCCGGCCTACGGCCGCGCCTGACCGCCCGGTAGCATCCCGCCGGTGGCATCGATCCTGATCGACAACCTCGCGCAGCTCGCCAGCCCGTCCGGCCAGGGGGCGCCGCTGCGAGGTGAGGCGCTGCGAACGCTGGACGTAACCGAGGGTGCTGCGATCGCCGTCGTGGACGGAGTGGTCGCGACCGCAGGCGACCGCGACGCGGTGCGGCGCGCGCACCCCGATCTGCCGGTGCACGACGCCGGCGGGCGGGCGGCAATCCCCGGCCTGGTCGATTGCCACACTCACGCCGCGTTTGGCGGCGACCGCGCCAACGAGTTCGACCTGCGATCGCAGGGCGCGGGCTACGAGCAGATCCACGCGGCCGGCGGCGGCATCGCGGCCAGCGTCACGGCCACACGAGCCGCCGTCGCCGACGGCACGCTGACCGCGACGCTCGACCGGCATCTGGCCTGGATGGGTGCCCAGGGCACCACCACCGCCGAGGTCAAGTCCGGTTACGGCCTCGACCACGACACCGAGCTGGCGATGCTCGACGCCGTCGGCGCCCGGCATGCGATCGAGACGGCCGCGACCTTCCTGGGCGCGCACGCGATCGGCCCGGAGTGGGGCGACGACGCCGACGGCTACCTCGACTTCGTGCTGGCCGATGTGCTGCCACAGGTCGTGGGCCGGGCCGAGGCGGCCGACGTCTTCCTGGAGCGGGGTGCCTTCTCCGCCCACCAGGCCGAGCGCTACCTGCGCGCGGCCGCCGGCCACGGGCTGGCGATGAGGATGCATGCCGACCAGTTCAGCGAGGCCGGCGGCGTCGAGCTGGCGATCCGGCTGGGTGCGCGCTCGATCGACCACCTCGAGGCGACCGGCCCGGCGGGCGTGGCCGCGCTGGCCGCCAGTGACGTGGTGGCGGTGGTGCTGCCGGCCTGTGCGCTGATGCTCGACCTGCCCCGCCCGCCGGCCCGGGCGCTGATCGATCAGGGCGCCGTGCTGGCGCTGGCCACCGACTTCAACCCGGGCAGCGCATTCTGCGACTCGCTGCCGCTGGTGATGTCACTGGCCTGCATGCAGCTGGCGCTGACTCCCGCGGAGGCGCTCTGCGCCTGCACGGTGAACGCGGCCTGGGTGCTCGGCCGGTCGCGCCGCCTGGGCCGGATCGCGCCCGGATACGATGGCGACGTGGTGATCCTGGACGCGGACGACTGGCGGCATGTCTCGTATCACCTCGGTGGTCGGGTGGCGTCGGCAGTGTTCAAGCGGGGGGAGCTGCTGTGATCGAGCGCGTGCGTGGGCTCTGCTTTGCCGATGCGCTGTCGCTGGCCGGCCTCGGCCTGTGCGCCGCCGGCGCGGTGGTGACCGGCGACGGCCTGGTGGCGGCCGCGCAGCGCAGCCCTTCCGCTGCAAGCATGAACTGGCACGACCGCCTGCTCCTGGGGCTGTGGACGTTCCGGCTCGAGCATGCGCTGTGGTTCACCCTCGGCCTGGTGGTGTTGTGGGTTGGACTGGGCCTGGGCGGCCGCATCGGCGCACACACCGAGCAGGTGGCGCGTCTGGTGGGAGGGGTTGCGATCGGCTACCTCCTGCTGGCCGCCGCGGTGCTCGCCGGATCGACCATCGTGGCGGCATCCGGCTCGGTCGGAAGCGGTGTGGAGGCGTCGTTCACCGGCCGCGAGCGGGTGGCGACCTGGCTGCTGCAGGTGGCCACCGCAGCCGCGATGGCGACCGTCTGGGCGCTGGCCGGCGGACGGCTGGGCGAGCGGTTCGCGATTGCCGCCAACGCCGCGGCGCCCAGCGCTGCGGAGGCGGACGACCAGGAGACCTCTCTCGACGACGAGCACGAACCCGAGCCGCTCGGCACACCGCTGCCCGCGCCCGTCGCGCCGCCCGCCGTTCACCCAGACGCCGTCGCGGCGCTCGAAGCGCGCGCGCTGGGGCAGATCCCGGCCGCGGCCGAGCCGGCCACCCCGGCGGTGCGCGCCCGGCGGCTGTTCGAGGAACGGCTCAGCTTCTCGCCGCGGCGCGATGACGCCCGCAAGCTGGTGGATCAGGTGCTGGCCGCCGAGCGGGCGGGCCGGCTGGACGAGGCGGCGTCACTGGCCGACAGGCTGGCAGCGATGTAGCCGGTAGACTCCGCTGCTCGATGGCCACCAAGAAGCAGCAACGGCGCCGCTACCAGCGCGCCCAGGGGCGCGGCCGGCTGTACGACGACCACGAGCCCAAGTCCGGCTCTGACGAGAAGCCGCAGCGCAGCGCGCCGCGCCGTTCGACGCGGACGCGCGGCGAGCCACCCCAGCCGACCTGGCGGCGGTCGGTGCGACGCGCGGCGCTGTTTGCCGCCGGCCTGTTCGTGTTCACGCAGTTCATCCCGATCGGCTCCACGCGGCCGACACCCGCCGCCGCGGCGCTTCAGGCCGCCGCCTTCTTCGTCTTCCTGACGCCGTTTGGCTTCCTGATGGACGGCTTCCTCTACAACCGCTGGCTGAAGCGGCAGCGGGGGTGAGTCTCGAGGTCATCAGCCTCGCGCTCGGGGTCTACCAGACGAACTGCTACCTGGTCGCTCGCCAGGGCTCGGAGCACGCGGTCGTGATCGATCCCGGCGACGACGCCGCCCTGGTGCTGCAGGTGCTGGACGAGCGGGGCTGGTCGGTCGCGGGCATCCTGGTCACCCACGGCCATCTCGACCACATCGGCGCGGTCAAGGCGCTGGCCGAGGCCACCGGCACCGAGGTGTGGATGGCGCGCGGCGACGCCGACGCGCTGCGCGGATACGAGCCGGCTCCCTACGAGCCCGAGCACCTGGTCGGCGGTGGCGAGCCGGTACAGCTGGCCGGAATCGAGTTTGCCACCCACGATGTGCCGGGCCACACGGCCGGGTCGGTGGCTTTCGCGGCCGACGGCTTCGCGTTCGTGGGCGACGTGCTGTTCGCCGGCTCGGTCGGCCGCACCGATCTGGCGGGCGGCGATGAGCGTGTGCTGATCGAGAGCATCTCGCTGCTGATGCGCGAGCTGCCGGCAGACACGGTCGTCGCCCCCGGCCACGGACCCGTCACCACGCTCGGCGACGAGCTCAAGTCAAACCCGTTCCTGGCCGAGCTGCGATGAGCGAGCGCTTCCAACCGCCCCGCGGCACCCGCGACTGGTATGGCGACGATGCCGCGGTGCGCCGGCAGGTGATCGACCTCGCCCGCTCGGTGTTCGAGCCGGCCGGCTTCGGCGAGGTGGTGACCCCGCTGTTCGAGGACACGTCGCTGTTCGCACGCTCGTCGGGCGAGTCGTCGGACGTGGTCAGCAAGGAGATGTACACGTTCGAGGATCGCAGCGGGCGATCGCTGACGCTGCGGCCGGAGAGCACCGCGCCGGTGATGCGGGCCTACCTGGACGGCATGACGCGGATGCCGCAGCCGGTGAAGCTGTGGTACTGCCAGAACCACTTCCGCTACAACGCGGTGCAGCGTGGCCGCGCGCGCGAGCACTACCAGTTCGGAGTCGAGGTGATCGGATCGCCGGAGGCCGCCGTCGATGCAGAGGTGATCGCCTTGCAGCAGCGCTGGTATCAGCTCTGCGGTGTGCCAGAGCTGCGGCTGGAGCTGAACTCGATCGGTGACGGCGTGTGCCGGCCCGGCTATGTCGCGCTGCTGACGGCGTTCATCGACGAGCACATCGACGACCTGGACGACGAGTGTCGCGAGCGGCGGGCGAGCAACCCGCTGCGGGTGCTGGATTGCAAGAACCGCTCCTGCCAGGCGGTGCTGGCCGCGGCGCCGCGCATCACCGATCACCTGTGCGACCCATGCCGGGAGCACTTCGACGCGGTGCGCCGTCATCTGGACGCGCGCGGCGTCGGCTACCAGCTCGAGCCGACGCTGGTGCGCGGGCTCGACTACTACACGCGCACGGCCTGGGAGTGGAGCGGGGCGGGACTCTCGACGTCGATCTCGGGCGGCGGCCGCTACGACGGCCTGGCCGAGCAGATCGGCGGACCGGCGACGCCCGGCGTCGGCTTCGGCGCCGGGCTCGAGCGGCTGCTCGAGGTGGTGCGCCCGCAGCCGCCACAGCGCTCGGCCGAGGTGCTGTTCGCCGTCATCTCAGAGCCTGCGCAGCCGCGCCTTTTCGCGCTGATGGACGAGCTGCGGGCGGCCGGCGTGGCGGCCGACGCCGGCTACGGATCGCGCCGTCTCAAGCGCCTGCTGGAGATGGCCGCCAAGCGGGGAGCGAGCACGGTGGTGATCGTGGGCGACGATGAGTGGGAGCGCGGCCACGCGACGGTGCGTGATATGACCTCAGGCGAGCAGCGCGCGGTGGCGCTGGACGAGCTTGTGAAGGAGCTGAGCGGGTGAGCTATAGGACGAGGCTGGGCGGCACGCTGCGCCGCGGCGACGGGGGACAGCGCGTGACCGTGGCCGGCTGGGTGGCGCGGCGCCGCGACCACGGCGGGCTCGTGTTCGTCGATCTGCGCGACCGCGGCGGGCTGGTGCAGCTCGTGATCGATCCCGACCAGGCCCAGGCTCACGGCATCGCCCACGAGCTCCGCAACGAGTTCGTGGTGCAGGCCGAGGGCGTGGTTGAGCCGCGATCGGCCGAGACCGTCAACCCGAAGCTGCCCAGCGGAGAGGTCGAGATCAGGGTCGAGCGGCTGGAGCTGCTCGCCCGCTGCGCGGTGCTGCCGTTCCAGCTCGACGAGGACAACGTTGACGAGACGCTGCGGCTGCACCACCGCTACCTCGACCTGCGCCGTGACCAGATGCGGCACAACATCCACACCCGCTTCCGGCTGACGCAGATCATCCGCCGCCACATGGAGGACAACGAGTTCTGGGAGCTCGAGACGCCGATCCTGTACAAGTCGACGCCGGAGGGCGCACGCGAGTTCCTGGTGCCAACCTCCAGCCGGCCGGGCGAGTTCTATGCGCTGCCGCAGTCCCCGCAGACGTTCAAGCAGCTGTACGCGATCGCGGGCTACGAGCGCTACTACCAGATCGCGCGCTGCTTTCGGGACGAGGCCACGCGCGCCGACCGCACGCAGGAGTTCACGCAGCTCGACATCGAGATGGCGTTCCTCGAGCCCGAGGAGCTGTTCGCGCTGCTCGAGCAGCTGTTCGCGCGCATCTGGCACGAGCTGCTGGGCGCCGAGCTGGAGACGCCGTTTCGGCGCATGACGTGGGACGAGGCGACGTTGCGCTACGCCTCGGACAAGCCCGACCTGCGCTTCGCCGCCGAGATCGGCGACGTCACCGACCTGCTGGCGGGCACCGAGTTCAAGGCCTTCCGGGGTGTGGTCGACGGCGGCGGGGTGGTGCGCGGCCTGGCAGTGCCCGGCGCGGGCGGATTCTCGCGCAAGGACTTCGACGATCTGGTCGAGTTCGCCAAGGGCTGGGGTGGCAAGGGCGTCGCCTGGCTCCAGGTGCAGGAGGGTGGCGAGATCCGCTCGCCGATCGCGAAGTTCCTGTCCCAGGCAGAGCTGGCCGGCATCGTGCAGCGGATCGGCGCCGGCGAGGGGGACACGATCTTCCTCGTGGCCGACGCTGAGGAGGCCGCGGTGCGCGTGCTCGGTCCGCTGCGGCTGCACCTCGGTGAGCGGCTGGGCCTGGTCGAGCCGGGCTGGCGGTTCGTGTGGGTGACCGACTTCCCGATGTTCGAGTGGCTGGCGGACGAGGGCCGCTGGAAGGCGTCGCACAACCCGTTCTCGGCTCCCGCTCCCGGTTCGGAGGAGTTCTGGAGCGATCCGGCAGCGGCCCGCTCCTACCAGTACGACCTGGTGCTGAATGGCAACGAGATCGGCGGCGGCTCGATCCGCAACCACCGTCCCGAGACGCAGAGCAAGGTGTTCGAGCTGCTCGGCATCTCGGCCGAGCGGGCCGAGGAGAACTTCTCGTTCCTGCTGCGGGCGCTGGCGATGGGCGCGCCGCCGCACGGCGGCATCGCGTTTGGGCTCGACCGGCTGGCGATGCTGGTGGCCGAGGCCGACTCGCTGCGTGAGGTGATCGCCTTCCCAAAGGGCCAGGGTGGTGCCGATCCGCTGACCGGCGCGCCCAGCCCGGCAACGCCCGCGACGCTGTCCGAGTTGGGCCTGCGCCTGGCCGCTCCGCCCGCCTGAAGCGCCGCCCGGGGGTGCGCGGCGAGCCACGGCGGACGGCTGCTACCGTGCTGCGGACGATCACGCGGGAGGCAGTCTGAATGTCAGGTCATGAGGTGCCGAGCTCTCAGCTCGACGAGCAACGACGAATCGCCCACTCTGGAGGCCTCGCCCACTGGGCGGGCCAGTGCGCCCGCCACCCATGGCGCGTGATCGGCATCTGGCTCGGGGTCGTCGTGCTGCTGATCGGGTTGAACGTCGCTTTCCACGGCACGCTGGTGAACGAGTTCAAGGTTCCGGGCACCGACTTTCAGAAGGCGACCGACCTGATCAACGCCAAGTTCGGCGCGCAGAAGGGCGCACCGCTTCGCGTCGTGATCGCAGCGCCGCCCGGCGAGGCGTTGACCACTCCCGACCGCAGGGCCGCGATCAGCACGATGGTCGAGCAGGCGGACGCCGCCGTCCGCAAGCTGGACCAGAACACCAAGAACGCCACCGCGATCGCCGACCCGCTCGCATCCGACTCGAATCAGGTTTCCAACAGCGGCCGCGTCGCCTACTTCGACGCCCAGTTCGACCGCACCGGATTCGAGCTGCCGCGGGGCGACATCGTCAGCCTCGAGGATCAGCTGCAGCACACCGGCGAGCAGGCGGGACTCCAGGTCGCGTTCACCGGAGAGGCGGAGAGCCCGCCGCCGGAGGACCAGCTCAGCATCGTGCTCGGCCTGCTGGCCGGGTTCGTCATCCTGCTGGTGCTGTTCCGCGCCCTGGTGCCGACCGCGATCCCGCTGCTGTTTGCGATCGCCGCCGTGATGACGGCGTTCCTGCTGCTGTTTCTTGCGGCGCGGTTCACCAACTTCAATACGATCGTCACCCTGCTCGTGCCGATGATCGGCATCGGCGTCGGCATCGACTACACGCTGTTCATCGTCACGCGCTTCCGCCAGATGCTGCATGACGGGCTCGAGCCGCGCGAGGCGGCGGCTGCGGCCGGCGCGACGGCCGGACGGGCCGTGATCTTTGCCGGAGTGACGGTCGCCATCTCGGTGACCGGCCTGGCGCTGATCGGCATCGACTTCATCACCAAGCTCGGCATCGGCAGCGCCCTCGGCGTGCTGACTGCCGTGCTGCTTGCGAACTCCCTGCTGCCGGCCGTGCTGGCGCTGCTGGGTCACAAGGTCGACCGCGGCCGCCTGGGCATGAAGGCCTCCGACGAGTCGCGCGAGGGCAGGCTGCGCACGCCCGTGGCGCGCTGGGGCCGGTTCGTCTCTGACAACGCCAAGATCGTACTGCCGGTCGTGATCGTGCTGTTGCTGCTGCTGGCATCGCCGGTGCTGAAGGTACGGCTGGGCCTGGCTGACGCCGGCACGGCGCCCAAGGGCGAGACGATCCGCACGGCCTACGACCTGCTTTCGGGTCCGGGCGGGTTCGGACCGGGATTCACGTCCCCGATCCCGGTCGTGATCGATCTCAGCTCCGATCATGGCGCCGCGGACAAGATCCAGCAGGCGATGCAGCAGGTGCCCGGCGTGGCCGAGGTCGAGAAGCCGATCTACAACGCCAAGACGGCTGACAAGGCCAGCGTGGCGATCGTCAATGCCTACTCGAAGTATTCGCCTCAGGACGTGAAGACCGACAAGATCGTGTCGACGCTGCGCCACACCACGATCCCGACGACGCTCGAGGGATCGAGCGCGAAGGCGTACGTCTCGGGCCAGAACGCCGCCTTCACCGACATCGGCGACAAGATCATCGGCAACGCGCCATGGTTCCTGCTGTACGTGGTCGGCGTCACGTTCGTGGTGCTCACGATGGCATTCCGGTCGGTTGTGATCGCGCTCAAGGCCGCACTGACGACGCTGATGTCGGCCTTGGTCGGATTCGGCATGCTCACCCTGATCGTGCAGCTCGGACACGGCATGGGCGTGATCGGTCTCGATCGAACGGGGCCGATCGAGAGCTTCGTGCCGCCGATCTGCTTCGCGATCCTGTTCGGCCTGTCCACGGACTATGAGGTCTTCTTGATGAGCCGCATCCGGGAGGAGCACATCCACCAGCGCGACACCGTTGCGGCCGTGAGGGAGGGCGTCGCCGGAGTCGGCCGCGTGATCGTGGCGGCGGCGCTGATCATGTCCACGGTGTTCTTCGCGTTCCTGCTCAACCCGGACCGCGTCTCGAAGGAGTTCGCGCTGCTGCTCGGGATCGCGATCATCACTGACGCGCTGCTGATGAGGATGACGCTCGTCCCCGCACTTCTGACGCTGCTCGGCGAGCGGGCGTGGGCGATGCCGGCGTGGCTGGACAAGATCCTGCCGAACCTGACGATCGAGCCGCCGGGCGAGCGCATGTCGGAGCCGCCGGCGGTGGGCGGGACAGCCGAGGCCGAACCGTCCTGATCAGCCGCCGGCGGCGCTCGACGCCACCACCTGCACCCCGCGGCCGGGAACCAGCGCCCGCACCTCGTAGCCGCGCAGGTGGCAGCGGCAGTTTCGCGACACGCGGGCGGCGGATCGCCGGGCCGCGCGGCTGAGCGCCGGCAGCTGGTCGGCGTCGACGCCGGCGATCGTGGCGGTGATGTAGCCGTTTCGGTCGCCGATGGTCGTGACCGGGTGATCGAAGCTGGTCATCGCGCCGCTGAAGCGCACCGACAGCGACGGGCGCCACGGCACCAGCTCAGGCAGCCGGTGCTGGGCGGAGACATGGCCGGGGGTGAGCGCCAGCAGCGCCAGCATGGCGCCGGCCGTCGCAACACCGATCGTGTGACGTGCATCGATGTTGCGGATTCTGGCAGGTTCGCTACCGTGTGACGTGCCGGCGCCATATCGTCAAGCGCACTTCCGAAAACGTCGTGCGACACTTCCAGCGCAGGGGCTCATGTTCGGTACGGTCGAAGCATCCTGAAAGTGGCCGTCCGGCAAGCCTCAGGCGTCGGCCTGTCGCTGTAGTCTCTCTGGCATGCCGTACCTCGACCACGCAGCGACATCGCCGCTGTGCGACGAGGCGCGCGAGGCGATGGCGCCCTACCTGGACGAGCGCTTCGGCAACGCGTCCGAGCCTCACCGGTATGGGCGTGCGGCACGCGAGGGTCTGGAGCAGGCGCGGGAGACGGTGTCCGGGCTGCTGGGATGCCGAGCCGCGCAGGTCGTGTTCACATCCGGCGGCAGCGAGGCCGACAACCAGGCGGTGTTCGGCCTCACCGGCCGGCCGTTGGGGCGGCTGGTGGTGAGCGCGATCGAGCATGCCGCCGTGCTGGCACCGGCCCGCGAACTGGAGCGCCAGGGGTTCGATCTGGCATGGGCGCCGGTGGACGGCGACGGCGTGGTGGACGTGGAGACGTTCTCGGCCACGGTGCGCCCGCTCGACCGGCTGGCGGCGGTGATGTGGGCGAACAACGTCACGGGCGCCGTGCAGCCGGTGGCCGAGCTGGCGGCGATCTGCGGCGAGCGCGGCGTGCCGCTGCACGTCGACGCGGTGCAGGCGGCGGCCTCGATCGCGATCGACTTCGCGGCCATCGGCGCCGAGACGATGGCGCTGTCGGCACACAAGATGCACGGACCCAAGGGCGTCGGCGCGCTGGTGGCGCGCGATCCGTCCCGCCTGCGGCCGCTGATCTGGGGCGGCGGCCAGGAGGGCGGGCTGCGAAGCGGCACCGAGAACGTGGCCGGGGTGGTCGGCTTCGCCGCGGCGCTGGCGGCGATGCGGACGCGTGGTGACCGGCGACGTGAGCTGCGCGACAGGATGGAGGCCGCGCTGCCCGATTTCCCGGCCGTGTCGCGCGGCGTCGCGCGGCTGCCCGGCCACTCGCTGCTGCTGGTGCCGGGAATCCGCGCCGACGTGCTGGTGCTGGCGCTCGATCGGGCCGGCTACGCCGTCGCTGCGGGCAGTGCCTGTGCCAGCGGCGACAGCGAGCCCAGCCACGTGCTGGTCGCACAGGGCATGTCCGACGGCGACGCCCGCAGCGTGATCCGCGTCTCGATCGGAGTCGACTCGACGGAGCCCGAGGTGGACGGATTCTGTGAGGCGCTGCGTGCATGCGTCGAGCAGCAGCGGGCCGGCGCGTTGCTCTAGGTACGCTTCGCCCGTGTACAGCGACGCGGTCACCCGGCATGCGCTCGATCTCTCCCGAGCCGGATCGGCCGGCGACGCGGCGTTCCACGGCGAGGCCGGTGACCTCGGTTGCGGGGATCAGCTGCGGATCGAGCTGGCTGTCGAGGACGCCCACATCGTGCGTGCCCGGCATCGCTCCTTCGCCTGCCCGCACGCGACGGCCGCCGCCGCGCTGTGCTGCCGGCTGGTGGAGGGCGCCGGCCTGCTGGACGCCGCCCGCGTCGGCGCGTCCCGGCTCGACCAGGAGCTGCAGCCGGCCAGCCACAACCGCGAATGCGTCGCCCTGGCCGCCGACGCCCTGCACGCGGCAATCGCCCGGGCGCTCGGCAGCGGCACCCTGCCGGCGGCCGAGAGCCGGGTGGCGGTCGCGATGTCCGGTGGCGTCGACAGCGCCGTGGCGCTGCTGAAGGCAGTCGAGGCCGGGCTGGATCCGGTCGGCGTGACGCTGCGGCTGTGGATCGACCCGGCCGCTCCCGATTCCGAGCGCGCCTGCTGCTCGCCGCAGTCGGTGCGAGCAGCCCGCAGCGCCTGCCACGCCGCGGGCGTGCCGCACGTCACGCTCGACCTGCGCCGCCGCTTCCGATCCCAGATCGTCGACTCCTTCGTCCGCGACCACGCCGCCGGCCAGACGCCGAACCCCTGCGTGCGCTGCAACGGCAGCTTCCGGTTCGACGCGCTGGCGGAGTTCGCCGACCGGATCGGCGCCGACCGCATCGCCACCGGCCACTACGCCCGCGTCGTCGAGCGCGACGGCCAGCGGCTGATCGCCCGCGGCGCCGACCCCGACAAGGACCAGTCGTACATGCTCGCCCGGGTGCCGGAGCAGATCGTGCGCCGCGTCTGGTTCCCGCTGGGCGAGCAGCGAAAGCAGCTCACCCGCGAGCAGGCGCGCGGCGCCGGGCTGGCCGCCGCCGAGCGCCGCGAGAGCCAGGAGGTCTGCTTCGTGGGGGGTGGCGATCACCGCCGGTTCGTCGAGCGCTACGGTGGCGCCGGACGCGCCGGCCAGATCGTGGCCGGCGACGGCCGGGTGCTGGGCGAGCACGACGGCGTCCACCGCTTCACGCCCGGACAGCGCCGCGGCCTCGGCATCGGTGGCGGCGAGGCGCTGTTCGTCGTCTCGACCGATGCCGCCAGCGGCACAGTGGTGGCCGGGCCCAGGGCGGCGCTCGCCTGCACGGAGATCCACGTCAGCCCCGGCCGGCTCCAGGTGCCGGCCGCACGGGTGCACGCGAAGCTGCGTTATCGCTCCCCGGCGATGGCCGCCAGCGTGCGCGTCGAGGGGGACGGATTCGTGCTCGAGCTGGACGAGCCGGCCTACGGCGTGGCGCCGGGACAGGCCGCCGTTCTGTACGACGGCGACACCGTTGTCGGCGCCGGCCTGATCGCAGGGTAAGATAGCCCGCGTGCATGCCTCCGACACATGGCGCTACGCCCTCGCCGCCTTCCTGATCCTGACCGGCGTCGGACTCACCTACATGCTGGTGCGGCTGGGCGGACTGCTGGGACGGGCGACCACCAGCATCGAGCAGGCGATGGGTGAGGTGATGCCGATGCTGGGCAAGGCCTCGACCACGCTCGACCACGTCAACGACGAGCTGGGCAAGGTCAGCCACATCACCGACAGCGCGGTCGACGCGGCTGACAAGCTCGACAGCAGCGTGCGCTCGCTGACCTCGGTGCTGGGCAAGCCGGCCAAGGCCGCCTCCGGCGTCTCAGCCGGCATCTCGCACGCGTTCCAGAGCTTCCGCAGCAAGCGCGACCAGCGCGGCGGCGTGCTGTGACCAAGCTGGCGACGACGCTCGGGCTGGCGATCACCGGCACGGCGGCGCTCGTCTACGAGCGCGCACGCCGCATCTCGGAGACGGACGGCCGACCGCTGACCGAGGTGCTGGCCGAGATGCCGACGCGGCTGGTCGCCGACCTGCGCACGATCGGCGATGATCTGCGCGAGGCGGCCGACGAGGGGCGCGCGGCTGCGGCGCGGCGGGAGCAGGAGATCGATGAGGAGATGAAGGCTGCGAGGGATGGAGACCCCGGGGTCTGAGCCCGAATGGGGTCTGACGCCTTCCCGTTAGCCGGGGTCTGACCCCGAATGGGGTCTGACGCCTACGTCGAGCCGCAGTCCACGGTCGAACGGCCTCTGCCGCTGTCGGGCAGAGCCCTGAGATCAGCCGCGAGTGGCGCCGCTGGCGCCCCGCGCTAGCCGTCAGTCGTGGAGTTTAGCGATCAGCTCGTGCCGCGACACGAGCCGCTTCGGCTGTCCCGAAAGCCTGATCTCATAGCCCGCGCCGCGCGGGTACAGCACCTTGTCGCCCGGTGTGACGCCGAGGGCGTCCTCACCGGCGGCGGTCACGATGCCCGAGAGGCAGGCCGACTCGGCGCTGGCCGGGATGATCAGGCCGGCGTTCGTCTCGGTCTCGTCCTCAATCGGCTCGATCAGGACGAACTCGTCCAGCGGCTCGATGCGACCCGCGAAAGGCTCCGATCGCTCGAACCTGCGCAGGGTGTCGTCCTCGTGCATCTGCTTAGAGTAGCGCCGGGACGTCGCTGCAGGCGGATCGCACGTCGTTCAGCAGCGCGGCGAGCGGAAACGGCTTCTGGTGGAAGCCGATCGCGCCCAGCCGCTGCGCATGGCTGCGCGACTCTGGATCGGCCACCACCGAGATCACGATCATCCGGCACTCAAGCTGCTCGGCCTTCGCCTGCGCGAGCAGCTGGAATCCGTCCATCTCGGGCATGCGGACGTCGATCACGGCGGCGCAGTACCGGCCGGCCCGCAGCAGCTCCAGGGCGTGGCCGCCGTCCCCGGCCTGATCGACCCGATAGCCGGCCGAGCGAAGCGCGCCGCTGATCATCTCGTTCAACGGCCCGTGGTCGTCGGCGACCAGCACGCGGCAGCCCGCGCGCTGGAGCGGCACCGGTCGGGGCGGCATCTCCTGCACTCCCACCATCTTCGCACCGTCGCCCGCGACCGCCATCCTCGTTTTGCGGTAGGTGCGCTCGATAGAATGCGACGATGCGCTCACACGAGATCCGTCGCCGGTTCGTCGAGTACTTCGTCGCCCGCGAGCACGTCCAGCTGCCCAGCGGCTCGCTGGTGCCGCCCGAGTGGGACACCTCGGTGTTGATCACGACCGCCGGCATGCAGCCGCTGAAGCGGTACTTCCTGGGCGTCGAGCCGCCTCCCGCGGCGCGCGCGGTGACCGTCCAGAAGGTCTTTCGCACCGTCGACATCGACCAGGTCGGAAAGACCGCCCGCCACCTCACCTTCTTCGAGATGCTGGGCAACTTCTCATTCGGCGACTACTTCAAGCAGTACGCGATCGAGTGCGCCTGGGACCTCTCGACGCGGGAGGACGGCTTCGCACTCGACCCCGAGCGGTTGTGGGCGAGCGTGTACGAGGGCGATGAGCGCGTCGACGCGGATGAGGAGGCGATCGCACTGTGGACGGCCCATACCGGCGTCCCGCCGGAGCGGATCGTTCGGCTGGGCGGAGATAACTTCTGGCAGGCCGGGCCCACCGGTCCCTGCGGCCCATGCTCTGAGCTCTACTACGATCGCGGGCCCGAGCACGGCTGCGGCCAGGCGGGCTGCGCCCCGGGCTGCGAGTGCGACCGCTTCCTCGAGTACTGGAACCTCGTCTTCCTCCAGTACAACATGCTCGAGGGCGGCGCCTTGGAGCCGCTGCCTGCACCCAGCGTCGACACCGGGGCGGGGCTGGAACGTGTCACCGCGCTGACCGAGCAGGTGCACAGCGTGTATGAGACGGATGCGTTCTCCGACATCATCAGCGAAGTCGAGAGCTGGCCGCCCCATCCGCGCTATGGACGAAGCGAACGAGAGACGCGCTCGCTCCGAGTGCTGGCCGATCACGCTCGCGCGATGACCTTCCTCGCCAGCGATGGAATCGAGCCATCCAACGAGGGACGTGGCTACGTGCTTCGCCGAATCGTCAGGCGAGCGGCGCTTCACGCCCGACGGCTCGGTATTGAGGGGCTCGTCGCCATCCGGCTACATGAGCTTGTGGTGAAGTTGTTGGGAGACGTGTACCCCGAGTTGCGGTCCAACCAGCTGGCGGTCGCCGTGCTGCTTGGCAACGAAGACCAACAATTTGAACGAACGTTACGAACTGGGCAGGAGCTGCTGGACGAGGTGCTGGCGCGGTCGGGCAGCGAGGTCGCTGCCGCCGACGCGTTCAAGCTCCACGACACTTACGGCTTCCCGTTCGAGCTGACCTCCGAGATCGCCGAGGAGCACGGCAAGTCGGTGGACGAGGCCGGCTTCGCGCGGCTGATGGACGAGCAACGCGAGCGCGCGCGGGCGAGCACGGCGGCGGTCGGATACGGCGCCTCGGAGCTGGACGACGGCTTCGAGACCGAGTTCGTCGGCTACGAGCAGCTCGACGTGCAGACGCAGATCGGGGCGCTGGTGGTTGGCGAGGACGGCCTTCTGCGGCTGAAGCTGCGCGAGTCGCCGTTCTACGCCGCCGGCGGCGGACAGGTGTCAGATCAGGGAGTGATCGAGTCGGAGAACGGCCGCGCGGTGGTGGAGCAGGTGCTGCGGCAGGAGGGCGACCAGCAGATCGTCGCCCGGCTCGAGCACGGCTCGCTGTCGGCCGGCGAGCGCGTGCGCGCTCACGTCGCTGCCGCTGTGCGGCGTCCCGTGATGGCCAACCACACCGCCACCCACCTGCTGCACGCCGCCCTGCGCCAGGTGTTGGGCGATCACGTCACCCAGGCCGGCTCGTACGTCGGCCCGGACAAGCTGCGGTTCGACTTCCGCCATGACGCCCCGCTGGCGCCCGAGCAGCTGGCGGAGGTGGAGCGGATCGTCAACGAGGTGATCCTCGAGAACCGGCCGGTGCATACGTTCGTGACCGAGCGTGCGCGTGCCCAGGAGCTGGGGGCGATGATGCTGTTCGGGGAGAAGTACGGCGAGCAGGTGCGGGTGGTGGAGGTGCCGGAGTTCTCGCGCGAGCTGTGCGGTGGCACGCACGTACGCTCGACGGCCGAGATCGGCGCCTTCCTGACCGTCCGCGAATCGAGCTCGTCTCAGGGCGTGCGGCGGATCGAGGCGCTGACCTCGAGCGAGGCGATCGACCGGCTGCGCCGGCGCGCCGCCGATGCCGACCGGCTGGAGCAGGAGTTGACGGCGCTGCGGGCACAGGCGCGCAAGGCCGAACGGCCAGGGGCGGCACCGGCGGCCAACGGCCGCGAGGCGGGGCTGATCGAGTCGGCCTCGGACCAGGACGGCATCCGGGTGGTGGCGGCCGTCGTGGGAGAACTGGACGCAGACGCTCTGCTGGCGGTGTCCGACCGCGTCAAGTCGCGGCTCTCGCCGGCGGTGGTCGTGCTCGGCAGCTCCAGCGATGGCAAGGCGCACCTGATCGCCAGCGTCGACCAGCCGGCCGTCGATCGCGGCCTGTCGGCGGTCGAGCTGATCCGCGTGATCGCGCCGATGGTGGGCGGCGGCGGCGGCGGCCGTCCCACGATGGCGCGGGCGGGCGGAAGCGATCCGGAGCAGCTGGACGCGGCCATCGCCGCGGCCGAGAGCGCCATCCGTGAGCAGCTGGCATCGCCGGCATGAAGGTGATGGCCATCGATTACGGCCGGGCTCGCACCGGGCTGGCGGTCAGCGATGCCACCGGCACGCTGGCGCGGCCGCTGGGCGTGGTGGCGCGGGTGCGCACGCCGGCGGGGCTGGGCGAGCTGCTCGACCGGATCGCCGAGCACGATCCAGCGCGGGTCGTGGTCGGGCTGCCGCTGACACTGCGCGGCGACGCGGGCGAGCAGGCGCAGGAGACGCTCGCGTTCGTCGCCGAGCTGGAGGCCCGCTGCCCGGTGCCTGTTGAGATGTATGACGAGCGCTTCACGACGGCCATGGCGGGCCAGATCAGCGGATCCCGCCACGGCGACGACGCGTTGGCCGCCGCCCACCTGCTCGAGGGATACCTGACACGGCTCGCCGGCTGATCGTCCTGGCGGCGCTGGTCGTCGTGGTGCTGGTCGCGTTCGAGGCCGTGCGTCGCGTGCTGCCCAACTCCAGCAAG
>JAWVEC010000273.1:0-3395 GCA_033856975.1 Gaiellales bacterium | reverse complement strand
GGATAGTCGGCCACCTTCGGCTTGGCGTTCGAGATCCGCCGCAGCAGCGACGACTTGCCCGCGTTGGGAAAGCCGAGCAGCGCCGCATCGGCGACCAGCTTCAGGCGCAGCTCCAGCCACTGCTCGTCGCCCAGCTCGCCCACCTCGGCGGTGGTGGGCGTGCGCCGGGTGGCAGTCGCGTAGCGGCGGTTGCCGCCACCGCCACCGCCGCCGGCGGCCACCACAGCCCGCGCCCCCGGATGCGCCAGGTCGACCACCAGCGTCTCCTCATCGCGCAGCCAGACCTGCGTTCCCACCGGCACCGTGACCACCAGCGGAGCGCCCCGCCGGCCGCTCTTGCCCGAACCCTGGCCGTGCACGCCGCGCTGGGCCTTGAAGTGCGAGGCAAAGCGAAACTTGGTCAGGTCGCGCAGATCGGGATCGGCCACGAACTCGACGCTGCCGCCGTCGCCGCCATCGCCGCCGTCCGGCCCGCCGCGGGGCACGTACTTCTCACGCCGGAAGCTGACACAGCCGTCACCGCCGCGGCCGCCCTGCACGTAGATGGTGGCGCGATCAGAGAACATGCTGAAAGGTTAGTTGGCCCAAGTCGCCAGCTGACGAGCGGAAACCAAGCCTGGCGAGGAGCAAGGGAGGCACAGTGCTTCGCACGGGCCGACCGCAGCGACAGAGCGAGGCGCCGGTTTGCAGCCGTCAGGCCAAAATATTGATGAAGCGCTTGCCCTTGCGGCGCGTAAACTCGACGGTGCCGTCGACGATGGCAAACACCGTGTCGTCGCCGCCCAGGCTGGCGCCGACGCCGGGGTAGAAGCGGGTGCCGCGCTGCCGGACGATGATCGATCCGGCGGTCACGTCCTGGCCGGCGAACACCTTCACGCCCAGTCGCTGGGCGTTCGAGTCGCGGCCGTTCCTGGAGGAGCCGAGCCCCTTCTTATGCGCCATCAGAAGCCTCCTTGGCTGCCGTCGCCGGCTTCTTGCGGGCGGCGCGCGGCTTCTTGGCGGCCGTCGCCCCGATCGTCTGGATCTGGATCCGGGACAGCTCCGAGCGGTGGCCACGCGTCTTCTTGAAACCGCGCTTGGGCTTGAACGTGAAGACCTTGATCTTCTCGCCGCGCAGGTGCTCGACGACCTCGGCCGTGACCGTGCCCGCGAGCGCGCTGCGGTCGGTGACGACGCTGTCGCCGCCGGTCATCAGCACCTCAGGGGTGAACGTCGTGCCCTGCTCAACGGGCTGACGGTCGACGAGGAGCTTCTGCCCCTGCTCGACGCGGTACTGCTTCCCGCCCACCTTGATCACTGCATACATGCTCATCGTCTCCACACGAAAATGCCCGCTGAAAGACGGGCCGACTGATCGTAGCAGGAAGTCTTCACTCCCCGAGCAACCGTCCGAACAGGCCCTTCTTGCGAGGTTCGGCGGGATCATCTGCCGCTCCGTTGGGCGGTGGCGGCGGGTCGGCCACGGGCTCCACCGGCTCGGGCCAGAACGACCGGGCCGGAGCCGGCTCGGGCTCGACCACGGGCTCGGCAGCGGCCGGCTCGGGTGCTGCAGGCTCGGCGGCGGCCGGTGCGGGCTCTTCCGGGGCCGGCTTGGGCTTGCGGGCGCGCGGCTTTCGCACCGGCTTCGGCTTCTCCTCGGAGGCAGGCTCCGGATCGGCCGCGGTGGCCGCCGCGGCCGGCTCGGCAACCGCCTCGTTCTCGGGCTGGTCGCCGTTCGCCGACTCGCCCGGTGTGCGACGCGTGCGGCCGCGGCCGCCGCGGGTTCCGCGGCGGCGCTTGGGGCGGGCGGGATCGCCGGCCGCGTCCGGCTCGGCCGCGTCATCCTGGGCCTCGCCATCGGCGACGGCAGCCGCGTCCTCGCCGCCGGCATCCTCGGCCGCGGCATCGCCGGTCTCGAGCGCCTCGGCGTCGGCCGCCGTCTTGGTGCGACCACGCCCGCCGCGGGTGCGGCGGCGCTTGGGCTTGGCCTCCTCGCCCTCGTCCTCGCCGGCCACCTCGACCACCTCGGGCGTGTCGGCGGCGTCGGCGTCAGCCTTGGCGCCGGCCTTCGAGGCCGGCTTCGCGGACGTCGTCGTCGAGGTGCGGCGGCGACGGCCACGCGTCCGCTCCTCCAGCTCCAGCCGCTCCCCGATCTCGCGATCGAACTCGGGCAGCTCGAACTCGCCCGGCTCGGGCGGCAGCTCGATGCTGGACGGCTTGGCGTCGAGCAGCGTCGCGTATGCGATCGAGCGGCTGGCTCGATCGATCCGCACGCGGTGCTCCTCGCCCACGTAGTTGATGGCGCCACCCACGACCACCGGATAGCTGCCAACACGTGCGACACCGTCCGACATGTTGAACATGTGCGGCTCGGCGATCTTCAGCACCTGCTCGACGCCCTCCTTGACCGGCACCGCATCGCCGTCGATCTCGGCCCGCGTGCCCTCATCGATCACGTCGACCTCTTCCAGCGGCAGCCGCATGTCGGGCTCGAGCGTGAAGAACTTCTTCGTCTCGCGCTCCAGCTCGAGCAGCTTTGCGCCACCGGGGCCGACCAGCTTGGCCGCCACCTTGGCGTTCAACCGGATCCGGAAGCACTCCGACGAGGAGGTGCGAGCCAGCTTGCGCAGCCGCCGCTCGGCCTCCACCGCCATCGTGTCCTGCGACAGCACGCGGCCCTCGCCGCCGCACGTGGGGCAGATCGAGGTCAGCGTTTCGCGCACACCGTCGGTCACCTTCTGCCGCGTCATCTCGACCAGGCCCAGCGGCGAGATGTCGACCAGGTAGGTCTTGGTGCGGTCCTTCGTCAGCTCCTCCTGGAGCACCGCCAGCAGGGCCTTGCGGTTCGGCTCGCGATCCATGTCGATGAAGTCGATCACGATGATGCCGCCGATGTCGCGCAGCCGCAGCTGCCGCATCACCTCGCGGGCCGACTCGGTGTTGGTGCGAAGGGCGGTGTCCTCCAGCCCGTTCTGCCGGTTCGAGCCGCCGGAGTTGACGTCGATCACGGTGAACGCCTCGGCGTAGTCGAACAGCAGGTAGCCGCCGGAGGGCAGGTCGACCCGCCGGTTGAGCGTCGAGCGGATCGCGGTCTCGACCCCGTACTGCTCGAACAGCGGCGTGCTCCCGGTGTGCAGCTGGATGCGGTCGACGAACTCGGGCTGCGTGGTGCGAACCCAGCCCAGGATGCGGCGGTGCTGCCGCTCGGTGTCGACGATCACCTTGTCGACGTTGCGGCTCAGCAGGTCGCGGATCACGCGCAGCGAGAGGTCGCCGTCCTGGTGCACCAGCGTCTTGGTGGGCGACGCCTTGGCGCGCGCCTCCACCTGCGCCCAGATCTTCTTCAGGAACCGCAGGTCTCGCTCGAGGTCCTCGAGCGTCGCGCCGGCGGCGGCGGTGCGGGCGATCACACCCAC
>JAWVEC010000272.1:0-3798 GCA_033856975.1 Gaiellales bacterium | reverse complement strand
ATGTTTGGCGTGCCGTACTCGCCCATCGTGCCCAGCTTGACCAGCTGCGCGTCGGGCACGTGCTCGCGCATCGCCCACAGCAGCTTCAGCGTGCCGATCACGTTCGCCTGCTGCGTCAGCACCGCGTGGTCGACGCTCTGCATCGAGAACGGGGCGCTCGGCTGCTCGCCGTAGTGGATGATCGTCTCGGGCTGGAAGTCGCGCACCACATCGGCCACGAAGGTGCCCTCCGCGACGTCGCCGATCTGGGCCTCGATCGTCTTGCCCGAGACCTCCTTCCAGGCCGCGATTCGGTCGCTGAGCGACGCGATGGGGGTCAGCGAGTCGGTTCCGGCATCCTCGTGCCAGCGGCGGCGGGCGAAGTTGTCCACGACGGTCACCTCGTGCCCCTTGGCCGAAAAACGCAGCGCCGTGGGCCATCCCAGATAGCCGTCTCCGCCCAGAATCAGTACTCGCATCCGCGTGCTCCCAGTGGTCGTTTGAGCAAGGCGATCCGACGACCGCTCGCCGGTTGCGGATTCTCCCACATGCCCGTGGCGGTTGGCGTCGATAGACTCCGGCGCCGATGCCAAACCGCACAGAAGCGGCGGTGGTGCTGGCCGCGCCCGCCGGCCTGATCGTCTCCCGCCTGATCGGCCTGGACGCCGTGGCGGTCTGGTGCGCCTTCGCGGTCTGCGTGCTGCTGCCGGGCTGGGGCGCCCTGCGGCTGCTGCGGGTCGACCGGGAGCTGGGGCTGGCGGGAGCCGGGCCGGCCGCTGCCGCGCTGGGGCTGGCGGTATGGACGCCGCCGCTCGCGGCCGCGCTGATCGTGCACCTGCCGTTCGACGCTCCCCTGACGGTGGTGCTGGCGGCGACCGTCGCGCTGTGCGGACTGGCGCTGTCTCGGCCGCTGCTGCTGGAGCGGGTGCCGTGGTGGGAGGTGGCGGCCGGCGCGGTGTCCGCGGCGGCGTTCGCATTCCTGGCCTGGCGGCTCTCGACCGGCGTCGTGTCGGACGCGCTGTTCCACGTCGGCCGGATGCGAAAGATCGAGGACTCGAGCTCGCTCTCGCTGACATCGATCTCGTCCTACCAGGACGGCGCGCCTCACGCCGGCTACGCCTTCCCGTTGCTGCACGCGGCGTTCGCGGGCGTCGCCCGGGTGGCCGGCGTGGACGTTTCGGTCGCGTTCGTCTACCTGCTGCCGCTGTGCGCCCTGCTGGCGATGCTGGGCTGCTACGCGCTGGCCCGCTCGCTGACCGGCTGGCGCACCGCCGGCTACCTGGCCGCGGCGCTTCTGGCCTGGGACCTGTGCTCGCTCCTGAACGGCCTGGTGATGCAGATCAACCAGCCGCCGGTGTTCGCCTTCTTCGTGCTGACGCCGGGCGCGCTGATGCTGTTCGTGGCGGCGATGCGCGGCTCGCGGTCGGCGGCCTGGGGCTCGATGGCGGCCGTGGGCGTGATCGCGCTGGTGCATCCCACCTACGCAGTGCCCTGCCTGGCGATCGCGGTCGGTATCGCGCTCGGCTCCTGGCGCGCCCACATGCGTCTGCCGCCGGTCGCGCTCGAGGCGCTGGCCGCCTCGGCCGTCGTCAGCGCACTGGTAGCGGGCTGGATCTGGTGGGTGGCGATCGACGGCGGGCATCGCCGGCAGGTGATCACGCACGCGGACGAGTTCGTGCACCGCGGCGCGCACGCCTACCTGATGTACCCCTGGGCGCCGGTGTTCGGCCGTGGCTACGTGCTGGTGGCGGTGCTGGCGCTGGTGGCGCTGGTGCGCTTCCGCGATCTCTTGCCCGCGGCCGGGGCGATGCTCGGCCTGCTGATGATGCTGCTGGTGCCGGGCGTGAACACGCTGGTGATGCTGGTGTTCGGCATGGGCCAGTTCCACCGCTTCTGGCAGGTGTTGCCGTGGCCGGAGGTGCTGGCCGCCGGCGCCTGTCTGGCGGCGGCCTGGCTGGGCGCGCGCCGGACGGTTGTGGTCGCCGTGCTGCTGGCGATCGTGCTCGAACTGCTGCGCAGGGATGGCAGCTTCTGGCGCGAGCCGACCAGCATCGTGGTTGTGCTGGCGCTGCTGGCGGTGGCAGCGGCGCTCGTTCTCCGGCCGCGGCGGATGGTCGAGCGCGGCCCCGCCTGGGCGGCCGGCCTGCTGGTCGCGGCTGTGCTGGTGGCCCCGATCCACCGCGGTGGCGAGCGCGTGTACGACAGTGTCCGGGCCGGGCCGCATCGCACGCCCAGAGCCGATCTGGTGACACAGCTCACGCCCGACGTGTGGCAGTTCTTCCGGCGGCTGAACGGGCCGACGCCGGTGGTGCTGGGTGAGGAGCATCGCCTCTTCGAGCTGGTCGGCTACGCCGACGTGTATGCCGTGGCGCTGCCCGAGGCCCGCTCCCGCGCCGAGCCGAAGGTGGACACAACAGAGCGGCGGATGGACGTGCAGCGGTTCTTCGACGCGGCCACGACGATCGCCGATCGCAGCGAGATCCTGCGGCGCTGGGACGTCGACTACGTGCTGGTCGACACCCGCGACCAGGCCGCGATCGCGCCCGCGATCCTGGGGCAGCCTGGGTTGCGGATCGTCTACCGCGGGCCGCGGTTCGTAATCCTGCGCGTGACGCGGTAGAGCTGCTGCCGCTCGCCGGCCGGAAGGGCGGCGGGTAGCAACACCAGGTACGCCGCCAGGGCCGCGGCGGTGGTCGCGGCCAGCGCCAGGTACCAGGCCGACGATGCCAGCGCCGCGTGCACCGCCACCGCGGCCAGCGCGCAGACGCCGGCCGGCAGCGCCAAGCGCAAGTAGTCGCCGGTATAGGGCTGGATTCCGACCAGCCGGGCGACCTGTGCCAGCCGCAGCACGTTGACCGCGGCCAGCGCGATCGCGGATGAGAGCGCCGCGCCCTCGATGCCGTGAGCAGACGAGAGCGGCGCCGCCAGCGCGACCAGCAGCGCCACGGCGAGCAGGTTGTCGAGCAGGTCGAGGCCGGTGCGCCCGACCATGATCAGGACGAAGGCGACGCTGCCGGTGGCGACGTTGATCAGCTGGCCGGCCAGCAGGATCCGCAGCGCGTCCTCGCCGCCCGCATAGCGCGGGCCGAAGGCGGCCAGCACGTCGGAGGCGGCGACGAACAGCACGATCACGACCGGCAGCGTGGCCGCCAGCGCCCAGCGCGTCGCGCTCTTGAAAAGGGCGTCCAGCCGCTCCCGCTGGCCGCGGGCGTGCAGGTCGGCGGCGAACGGTGAGAACAGCAGGTTGACCGAGGTCAGGAACAGCAGCAGCACCTGCGAGACCCGGCCGACCGCGGCGTAGGTGCCGACGTGGGCGTTGTCCACGTAGCCGCCGATCACCCACAGGTCGGCCCAGAACAGCGCCTGCGCGAGCAGCGCGGAGGGCGCGCGAGGGAGGCCGAAGCGGAGCGCCGCCCGCACCTGGTCGGACTCGGCGGCGGCGTCGCCGAAACCGCTGCTGGCTCGCCGCCACAGCCACCGCGCCGCCACCAGGCCGATCAGCCAGGAGGCGTCGTAGCACCACACGGCGGCGTCCACGCCCCCGCCGGCCGCGAACGCGATCGCCGCCAGCGTTATCCAGGCCAGCGGCTGGCCGATCCAAAACACCCACAGCGTGGGCGCCATCGACTTCAGGCCGCGGGTGGCGCCCAGGTAGACGTTGGCGGCGGCCGCGGCCGGGATCGAAGCGGACGCGATCGCGATCTCACGGTGCCCGGTCAGGCCGGCAACCAGCGCGATCGCTGCCGCCGCGAGCACGCTGACGGCGGTCGCGACCGCGGTGCAGCGATCGACCAGGCTGCGCAGCGTGGCCGAGGAGCC
>JAWVEC010000271.1:0-27307 GCA_033856975.1 Gaiellales bacterium | reverse complement strand
AACGAGTAGACGCGCTTGTTGTTGTCGCTGACGTAGAGCTTGCCGTCTGGCCCGAAGTTGAGGAAGTCGGGGCCGGACAGGTGCCCTTCCGGCGTCTCGGTGCCGGTCGTAACGACGTCACAGGCGTGCGTGGTGGGGTTCCAGCGAACGACGCGCGCCCTCACCTTGTCACCGATGTAGATCCAGGTGTGGCTGGGATCCCATGCCGCATCCCACGGGCCGGACATGGTGGTGCTGCCGCAGGTCGGCTTGTAGGTGGCCAGCTCGGTGCCGGTGGTCCAGTTCCAGACCGAGATCTTGCTGCCACCGGTCTCGATCACGTAGGCCGTGTTGCCCTCGGCAACCACGCCGCGGGGCGCGCTCAGCTGGCCGTTGGCGGTACCGCAGCCACCCATCGCCTTGATGGGCTGGCCGGAGGTGTTGTTGAGCACGAAGCTCTCGTCGAACACCTGCAGCCGGCAGTTGCCGACGTCGGTGGCAAACACCCTGCCCTGCGCCGAGTCGACGTACAGCCCCTGAATGCCCTGCCGAAACGAGCCCACGGCCGGACCCTGGGTGCCGAAGCGATGTATCCATGTGCCGCTGGGGTCGTAGATCTGGATGTCGTTGCCGTCGTTCTCACCGATCCACAGCTTGCCGTCGGCGAACACCATCGCCTTCGGGTAGTCGAATCCCGTCGCGTTCGGCGCCGGGTTGACGCGGGTGCCCCACTGGTACAGGAAGGCGGGACAGCTGCCCTCCGAGCGGCAGTCGAGGCTGGTGTCGAACGCCTGCACGCGCTGATCGAAACTGCCCGTGACGAACAGCGTGCCGGCCGGGCTGACCGCGACGCCGGTCTGCTGCGTGTACCCGCCGTCGGCGGGCGGGCTGGGCACCGTCGCCCAGATCGGGGTGGCGTTCATGCTGAACTTGTAGATCGTGTACTTCCAGGTGTCGCCGGTGTACACGTCGCCGGTGGCCGGGTCGACGGCGGGCCACTTGATCGAGCCGAAACGTGAGCTGCCGCTGGGCGAGTTGGTGCCGTCGGTCGAGTCCCAGCGCCTCAGCACGTGGCCCTGGTAGTCGAACTGGAACAGCCGCTCGTGCAGCGATCCGACGGCGTAACTGAGGTGGTGGACGGTGTCGATGTCCAGGCCGCGGGGATCGTTCATGTCGGAGACCTGCGGGAACACCCGCTGGAACTGGCCCTGCTGGTTGAACACCACGATCGTGCGGCTGTTCAGCTCGAGCACGTAGATGTTGCCGTTCTCGTCCATCTGGATGCCGCGCGGCGTGGGCTGGAAGAACCCGGTCGCCGTCTTCCACCCCGACCAGTCGAACTGGCGGATGAAGGTGCCATCGTGGGCGTACTCATAGACGTTCTTGCAGGCGGTGTTCGAGATGTAGATGTTGCCGTTGCTGGGGTCGACCACGAGGTGCGTCGGGTTGTCCATGTCGCCCCCGCCACAGCCGTGCCCATGCGCGTAGCTGCCGGTTCCGCCGACGCCGAGCGTGTGCAGGATGTGCCCGGTGTGGTCGAACTCGACCACCGCCTGCTGCTCCTGGTCGGCCACCCAGAAGTCCGAGCAGTTGGTTGCCGAGCTGCCGCCGCCACAGGCGGACGTGTCGTTGGGATCGATCGCGATGTCGTACGGCGCACCCACGCCGCCCTGTACGGAGTTCTTGTAGGTGGCGATCTTGGAGCCGTTGGCAGCCGAGTAGCGCTGGATGCGGAAGTTCCAGTAGTCGCCGACGATCAGCGTGTTGTCACTTGAGTCGAAGGCCAGGCCGTAGGGGAACACCGACCGCGTGTCAGGGAAGCCGTAGGTCTTGGAGTACGACACAAGGCCTCCGCCGCCGCCGGAGGACGCGCCGTAGCTGACGGTCGCGGTGAACGCGGACGCGCCCGAGGCAGCCTTGACCCGCAGCTTGAAGGTGCCCGTGACCGTGGGCTGGTAGTTGATCGTCTCGGGGCGGGCGCTGGAGGAGATGGCCTGCGCGACCGCGACGCTCGAGCCGGGGGCGGTCAGGTACATGTTCAGGTTGGCGCTGGTGGTCGTCCAGTCGAGGCTGGCCTGGATCGGGACGGACGTGTCGGTGACGTTGAGCAGGAAGGTCTTGGACACGGTCCCGGCCGCATCGACGCTGCCCGTCAGCGAGTCGGTGACGGTGGCCGCGGGCGAGCTGGACGACGACGCCAGGCCGATAACCGTTGCCAGCAGCGCCGTTCGCAGTGCCATCGTTCTTCGTGGAGCCCTCATGTCGTCCCCTCTCGGTGAAACTTTTCAGCTGAGACCGAACACCTCGACACGATCGTTGAACGTGTCACAAACATACAGCCGACCCGCAACCACCTCAAGGTGGGTGGGGTCGTTGAACTGGCCGTGCCCGCTGCCGATCGAGCCGAACGTCTGCAGCACCGCTCCGGTGGCGTCGAACTCGACCAGCCGGTTGGCGTTGCTGTCGGCCACCCAGACCGAGCCGTTGGGCTCGACCGCGACCCCCTCGGGTGAGTGCAGCGTGGTCGAACCGAACGAGCCCAGCAGGCTGCCGTCGAGCACCGAGAGCATCGCGATCCGGTGGTGGCTCGAGTCGGCCACGTAGACGATGCCGTTCGCGACGGCCACGTCCTTTGGCCGCACCAGCCCGGTCGACGTCCAGACCAGGAACGGCGTCGCGGCAACCGTGTTCCACAGCTGGACGCGGTCGTTGAAGGTGTCGGCGATCACCAGTCCGGCCGAGGTCGCCGCGACCGCGTTGGGGCGGTTGAACTGCCCGAGGCCGGATCCCAGCGTGCCGAACATGCGGCCGGTGGGGGCGCCGTCGCGGGTGAACTGCAGCATGCGCCCGTTCTTGGTGTCGGTGATCCAGACGGCACCGATGTCGACGCGATCGATGGCGATGTCCCGCGGCCAGTTGAACCCGTTCGGATCGGTGCCCCAGCCGCGCTGCCCCCAGTGCAGCTGCCAGTCGTAGCTGGTGCCGTCGAACCGCTGCATGCGCTGGTTGACGCTGTCGGCCACGAACAGGTTGGATGCGTCGACCGCGATGCCTGCCGGCTCGTTGAACAGCTGGTCGGACGGAGGGAGGGCGCCGTAGGACTGCGCCCAGGAGTACCCGCCCGACGTGTTCGGGGTGAATCGCTCGACCTTGTAGTTCCAGAGGTCGGCGCCGTAGATCGATGGCGTGGTCGATCCGGGCGTCACCGCCACCCGACGCAGCTGGAAGAACTGGCCCGAGCCAAAGCCGTTCGATCCCACCTGATTCAGGTAGGTGCCGCCGCTGTTGAAGATCTGGATCCGGTGGTTGGTCGCGTCGGCCACGTAGACGCGGTTGGAGACGTCAAGGTCGATGCCGTACGGGCGGCGGAACTGCCCCGCCCGGCCGCCCTCGGTGCCCCAGTTCTTGATCCACACGCCGGTCGGCGAGAACTTCGCGATCCGGTTGTTCGCGTAGTCCGCGACGTAGACGTTTCCGAGCGCGTCGGTGGCCGCGTCGCGGGGCGCGTTCAGCTGGCCGCTGCCGATGCCCGGGCCGCTGCCGATCGCGCGCACGAACACGCCCGCGGTGGTGTAGACGCGCACCTGGTTGAGCGTGTCCTCGGTGGCCAGGATGATGTCGTTGCCATTGGCGTCCACACCTGCCGAGATGCCGAGGATCGAGGGGAAGCTGACCGGCCACACCGAGAGCTCGGCGCCGGTGGCGGCATCCAGGACGTGGACGCGCTTGAAGCCGAGGTCGGCGACGTACAGCCTGCCCTTGAGGTAGGCGATGTCGCGCGGGTTGTCGTAGCGGCCGGGCGCCTTGAGGCCGCGCCCGCCCACCGACCACAGCAACGCTCCGCCGGGGCCGTACTTCTTGACCAGGTCGTTGCCCGTGTCGGCGGCGTAGACGTTTCCGGCCGCATCGACATCGACGCCCGACGGGTAGACCTGGGCGTGCCCGGCGCCGCCGATGGTGGTGAGGTAGCTGGGGGCAGCTGCCGAGCTGGCGCCGGCCGGCGCGGCCGGTAAGGCCGCCGCGAACGCGACCAGGGCGAGCGCGAGGCTGGCCCGCAGCCTCACGGCGGGAAGGTGAAGGAGTAGACGCGCTTGTTGTTGTCGCTGACGTAGAGCTTGCCGTCCGGCCCGAAGTTGAGGAAGTCGGGACCCGACAGAGCTCCCTCTGGTGTGTCCGCGCCGGTGGTGACGACCTCACAGGCATGTGTGGTGGGACTCCAGCGCACGACCCGGGCCTTGCCCTTGTCGCCGATGTAGATCCAGCTGTGGGTGGGATCCCAGGCCGCATCCCACGGGCCGGACATCGTGCCACCGTTGCCGCAGCTTGGCTTGTAGGTGGCGATCTCGGTCTGCGTGGTCCAGTTCCAGACCGAGATCTTGCTGCCGCCGGTCTCGATCACGTACGCCGTCGAGCCGTCGGCGACCACGCCGCGCGGCGCGCTCATCTTGACGGCCGTGGTGCCACACCCACCCATGTACTTCAGCGGAGCACCCGAGGTGTTGTTGAGCACGAAGTTCTCGTCGAACACCTGCAGCCGGCAGTTGCCGACGTCGGTCGCGAACACCAGATGCTGGACCTCGTCCACGTACAGGCCCTGGATACCCTGGCGGAACTGGCCCACCGCAGGGCCCTGGGTGCCGAAGCGATGTATCCACGTGCCGCTGGGGTCGTAGACCTGGATGTCGTTGCCGTCGTTCTCACCGATCCACAGCTTGCCGTCGGCGAACACCATCGCCTTCGGGTAGTCGAATCCAGTCGCGTTCGGCGCCGGGTTGACGCGGGTGCCCCACTGGTACAGGAAGCCCGGGCAGTCTGTCTCGGAGTTGCAGTAGCTGCCCGTGTCGAACGCCTGCACGCGCTGGTCGAAGCTGCCGGTCACGAACAGCTTCCCGTCAGGGCTGAGAGCCACACCGGTCTGCTGCGTGTAGCCGCCGTTGGCCGGCGGGCTGGGCGGAGACGACCACGCCAGCGGGGTCGCGGTCGTGCCGGGCCCATCGACGCCGAACTTGTAGGTGCGATAGCCCCAGGTGTCGCCGATGAAGACGTTGCCCGTGGTGGGATCGACCGCGGGCGAGCGGATCGAGTTGAAGGACGGGTTGCTGTGCACCGCGTTGGTGCCCAGCGGAGAGTCCCACTTCTTGAGGATGTTGCCCTGGTAGTCGAACTCATAGACGCGGCCGTGCAGGGCCCCAACCGCGTAGATGCGGTGGTGGTTGGTGTCGATGTCCAGGCCGCGGGGGTCGTTCATGTCGGTGATCTGGGGGAACACCCGCAGGAACTGCCCCTGCTGGTTGAACACCGCGATGGTGCGGCTGTTCAACTCGAGCACGTAGATGTTGCCGTTCTCGTCCATGCCGATGCCGCGGGGCGTGGGCGTGAAGAAGCCGGTCGCCGTCTTCCACCCCGACCAGTCGAACTGGCGGATGAAGGTGCCATCGTGGGCGAACTCGTACACGTTGTTGCAGGCCGTGTTCGAGATGTAGATGTTGCCGTTGGCCGGGTCGATCACGAGGTGGGTCGGGTTGTCCATGTTGCCGCCGCCACAGCCGTGCCCGTGCAAATAGGTGCCCGTGCCGCCGACGCCGAGCGTGTGCAGGATGTTGCCGTTGTGGTCGAACTCGACCACCGCCTGCTGCTCCTGGTCGGCCACCCAGAAGTTCGCCAGGCCGGAGGCCGGCGTATCCCAGGGATCGATCGCGATGTCGTATGGCGCGCCCACGCCGCCCTGGACGGAGTTCTTGTAGGTGGCGATCTTTGCCCCGGCCGCCGAGAAGCGCTGGATGCGGAAGTTCCAGTAGTCGCCCACGATCACCGTGTTGTCGGTGGGGTCGTAGGCCATGCCGTAGGGGAAGATCGACCTGGTGTCCTCGAATCCGTACGTCTTTGAGTAGGTGACGATGCCGGCATCGCCGGTGACCTGGCCGTAGGTCGCCGAGAGGCTGAAAGCTGACGTGCCCGTGGCCGCCTTGACGCGCAGCTTGTACGTCCCGGCCACGGTCGGCTGCCAGTCGACCACCTCCGGCCGCGCCGTCGGCGAGGTCGCCTGCTTGACGGGTACGGTCGAGCCGGGTGCGGTCAGGTACAGGTTGAGGTTGGCGGTGGTCGTCGTCCAGTCCAGCGAGGCGTGGATCGGCACCGAGATGTCGCTGACGTTGATCGAGAAGGTCTGAGCCGCGGTTCCCGTCGAGCTGACCGTCCCGGCGAAGTTGGTGGTGACCGGTGCTGCACCGGCACTCGCGCTGGACACGGCTCCGATCGTGAGAGCCAGCAGCAGTGCCTTCAGCGATCGGTGCCGGAGCATCCTGGTCATCGGGTCAGTCATGCGTGTCCGTGAGCGTGTAGCTCGAGGAGCCGGAGACGGCCTTCACCTTGAGCGTGTAGGTTCCGGTGACGGTGGGCATGTAGCTGAGCGTCTCGGGCCGGTTCGTGCTGGAGGCGGCCTGGGCCACCGCCGTGCTGGAGCCCGGCTTGTACAGGAACAGGTTCAGGTTGGCACCGGCGTTGAGCCAGTCCAGGGAGGCGGCGATGGGCGCGTTGGTGTCGCTCACGGTGAACGTCCACTTCTTGGTTGCCGTGCCGGCCGCATCCACGCTGCCGGCGAAGTTGTCGGTCTGGTTGCCGACCGGCCCGCCGCCGAGGTCGAACACCTCGACGCGGTCGTTCCACACGTCGCAGACGTACAGCTTGGTGCCGAACACCGCCACATGGGTGGGGTGGTTGAACTGCCCGTGGGCGCTGCCAAGCTTGCCGAACGCCTGGACGAAAGCGCCGGCCGAGCTCAGCTCGACGACGCGGTTGTAGGCTCGGTCGCCGACCCAGATGTTGCCGGATCCGTCAACGGCGACGCCCTCAGGCGAATGCAAATAGGTGGCGCTTCCAAGGGGCTGACCGATCTGCGCGCCCGTGGCGATGTCGAGGCGCAGCAGCTGATTGTTGCGGGTGTCGGTGGCAATCACGGTCGAGCCGTCCACCGTCACATCCTGCGGGTTGCCGATGCTGTTCACGGTCCAAACGGGTTGTGTTGGAGGGAAGGTGCCGCCCATGTCCCACCGCTGCACACGGTTGTTCGCCGCGTCGGCGACGATCACCGAGGTGCCGTACGCCTCGACGGCGTAGGGACGGTTGAACTGACCGTTGGCCGAGCCGATCGAGCCGAACGTGCGGCCGGTCGCCACCCCGTTGGCGTCGAACTCGACCAGCCGGCCGTTCTTGGTGTCGGCCACCCAGATCGTGTTCGAGGCGGTGCTGAGCGTGAGGTCGCGCGGCCAGTTGAAGCCGAGCAGGTCGCCGCCCCAGCCCCGCTCGCCCCACTTCATCTGCCAGGCGCCGGTGGTGGCGTCGAAGCGCTGCATGCGCTGGTTGACGGAGTCGGCGACGTAGACGTGGGAGGCGTCCACGTAGACGCCTGACGGCTCGTTGAACAGTCCGTCCGGCGGCACCACCGCGGTTAGGGGGAAGCTCTGCTGATAGGTGAGGGTGAAACCTGCCGTCTGTGACATGCGGGTGACCCTGTACCCCCACAGGTCGGCGCCGTAGACGTCGGGATTTGAGACTCCCGGCTGGACGGCGACCCGCCGCAGCATCGTGAACTCTCCCGGCCCCGGTTGCGTATTCGCCGGCGCTGCCGCGCCGAACTTGTTCTGAAAATCGCCGTTGGCGTTGAATATCTGGATCCGGTGGTTGGTCGAGTCGGCGACGTAGACGTTGTTGTTCACGTCCAGGTCGATACCGTAGGGTCGGCGGAACTGGCCGTCCAGGCCACCGGAGCTGCCCCAGTTCTTGATCCAGGTGCCAGTCGGCCCAAACTTCGAGATGCGGTCGTTGCCGTAGTCGACGACGTAGATGTTGCCGCTGGAGTCGGTGGCAGCGTCGCGCGGCGCCTTCAGCTGGCCATCGCCGCTGCCCGCCGTCGCGGAGCCGATCGGACGCACCAACGCGCCGGTCGTGGAGTACTCGCTGACCTGGTTCTTGGTGTCCTGCGAGACGAGGATGACGCTGTTGCCAAACTGATCGACGCCGGCCGAGATGCCGATCGGCGACGGAAGCGAGAGGCTGCCCCAGGAGCCCGGTTGGGGGTTGAGCGGCGCGCCGGTGGCCGCGTCCAGCACCACCACGCGCTTGTTGCCGAGGTCGGCGACGTACAGCTTGCCGGCCAGGTAGGCGATGTCGCGCGGATTGTCGAAGTTGCCGGGCGCCCTGGGACCGCGCACGCCGACCGTCCACTTGACGGCGCCGTTGGGCCAGTAGGCCTTGACCTGGTCGTTGCCCGTGTCCGCCACGTAGACGATGCCGGTCGAATCGACCGTCACGCCGCCGGGGTAGATCTCCGCATGCCCAGGGCCGCCGATCGTGGAGACGTATGCCGGCTTGACCGGCGACGCACCAGCGCTGCCGGCTCCGAGTCCCAGAGCGATCGCGCCCAGCGCGAGCATCGCAGCGCCGCGACGCCAAGCGCCGCTTCCTGTTCGACCTTCGATCAAGCCTCCGCCTCCCAGCAAAAAACAGGTGACTTCAGAAAAGGGAGCCGCGCGCGTGCCCAGCCCAACGGCACCCCGCTCCACTGTACCCGCGTTCTACGTTTCTGCAACACTGTCGTGGGATGGATCACGATCGCGACCAGGGCGGGGCCCGGCGGGCTTGGACACGGGTGAAGCGCCACTGGAAGTGGGGTCGCGAGCAGGGATTTCGGCGGCTGATCGAGGAGGATCAGCTGAATCCGTTCTCGCGGACTCGGCTGGCGATGTCCAAGCGCCGCTGGCGCCGCGCGCACACCATCGCGCCCCACGCCGTGCCGGTCTACCTGGTCGGGCTGCAGCGCTCGGGGACGAACATGATCGCCCGCGGCCTCGAGGCGGCGCCCGAGTTCGAGGTGCGAAACGAGAACGACCGCGCGGCATTCCAGCGCTTCCAGCTGCGGCCGAACGACGTGATCCGCCGGCTCGTGGCCGTCAGCGGCCAGCGCTACGTGCTGTTCAAGCCGCTGTGCGATGCACACCGCACGACCGAGCTGCTGGACGACCTGCACACGCCCAGCCCGGGGCGTGCGATCTGGGCCTATCGCGACGTGGATGGCCGGGTTCGGTCGGCGCTGGCGAAGTTCGGATCGAACAACCTCGAGGTGCTGTCGCAGATCGCCTCCGGGCACGACGCGAGCATGTGGCAATCGGCCGGGCTGAGCGAGCAGAACCGGCGGTTGATCGAGAGCTTCGACTACTCCGCCATGTCTCCGGAAACGGCGGCCGCGCTGTTTTGGTACGTCCGAAACTCGCTCTTCTTCGAGCTCGGCCTCGACCGGCGGGACGACGTGCTGCTGGTCTCCTACGGCGCCATGGTCGTGGATTCGCGGTCAGAGATGAAACGCATCTGCGCCTTCCTCGACCTCCCCTACCGACCCGAGTTGGACGCCCACGTCGATGCCCGGGCGGCCTCGAGCCGCCCGGCGCTTCAGATCGACCCCGAGGTGCGGCGGCGGTGCGACGAGCTGACCGATCGTTTGGAGCAGGTCCGTCAGCCGTAAGAGCTGAGCCTGACGGGACATCGGGACTCGCGCCGGCCGCCGCGGCGCGAGCCCTCCGTCGATGTTGCGGTCAGATGGTGAGGATCTGGCCCGTATGCGGGGCCAGCGTGATGCTGGTGACGAGATGTCCGTCAAGGTCGACGTACACGCCTCCAAGGGGGACGAAGACGCTCGCCGTGGTCGGGTTGACCAGCACCTTGCCGACCGCGAAGTCGCGCAGATAGACACCGCCGACGCTCGCGTACGAACCGAGCGGCCTCCCGAGCGCGACGTGCCACATCGCGTTGTCGGCCGCCGCGTCGTTGCTCGCGGCGTAGGAGAAGTAGAAGTCCGAGCGCCCGTCGTTACCGAGCAGGAAGGAGGCCAGCGCGAACCGATGCCACTGCTCCTTCTGAGCATCGCTGCCGGTCGTCCAGCACTTGGTGATGGCGACGATCGAGTCGCCGTGCGCGCCGGCGTCGGCGATCGCGTCGACGTTGCTCTTCCAGCGATCGACGGTCGGCCAGTTGGTGATGCCCTGGTGCGCCGCGCGGATCCAGGTCTCGGCCATGCCGATGTCGACGCCGTTGAACAGCTGCGCGCTGGCCGCGCCGCTTCGGAAGTAGCTGGTGCCGTTCTGGATGCCGTTTCCGGCCAGCGTCGCCGGCGCGATCGCAGTGCGCACGGTGGCCGCCAGGTGCGAGGTCGCGGCCAGCCACTGGCCATCCGTCCATACGTTGCCGGTGGCCGGGTTGATCGGTAGGCCGGTGCCGTAGCCGGGCATCAGCGGACCGGTGCCGAGCATGTCCAGCAGGCAGCCGTCGTAGCCGCTGTCGGCCTTGAACTGGATGCAGGTGCGGACGACCTGATCGATCCAGCCCTGGCTGGCCGGGTTCATCAGGTAGTTGCCGTACGCGCCGGACGTGATCTTCGCGCCGCCGGCGGTGTGGCTGTACCAGCCGTCCGGGAAGGCGCTGCCCTGGTTCTGCTGGGCGTAGCTGCCGTTCAGGTACACGAGCAGCTTCAGGTTCGGGTTCGCCGCCTTCATCTGTGCGACGTACGGGCGGTAGACCAGGCGCGTCGCGCTGATGACGTTGAACCGCTTGGCCTGGGACACGGCCTGGTCGAGCGTGACGCTCTGCGAGCCGTTCATGAACTTCGCCGACCACAGGTCGAGCACCCCGGAGGTCGTGCCACCCGAGCCGGTGCCCGTCGTGCCACCCGAGGACGTCGTACCGCCCGAGCTGGTCGTGCCACCCGAGCCGGTCGTGCCACCCGAGCCGGTGGTCGTACCGGGGTCGGTGGTGGTCGTGCCCGGGTCGGTGGTGGTCGTGCCCGGGTCGGTCGTGGTGGGGTCTGTGGTGGTTGGGTCGGTCGTCGTGGGATCGGGCGTGACGATCGCGCCCGGATACGTGACCGTGAGGTCGTAGGGCGATCCGCCGGTGATGGCCTTGACGCCGATCTTCCACGTACCGGACACCTTGGCGTCGAACGTCAGCGCCTCGGAGGTGCCGGTGTGGGCACGCGACTCGGCGACCACGAGGCCGTCGGGATTCTTGAGGAACAGGTTCAGGTCGGTCGCGGAATCCGGCCACGCGAGCGCGACGCTGATGGTGCCCGGCCCGGCCACCGCGATCTTCTGGGCAGACCAGGGGGTGCCGGTCACCGAAGCCGTGCCGGAGAGCTTCACGGTGACGGGACCGACCGAGCTTGCCGCCACGCCACGACTGGCCGCCACGCCGATCACCGACCCCGCTACTGAAAGGGCGAGCACCGCCCATCGAACGCGATTCATGTACAAGACCCCCCTCGATTCCACGAAGACCAACGTGGTAAAGAAATCGGCGGAGGAAGAAGCCTCCGCGCGATCAGAACTAGACCCGTCCCCGGTATCGGACGCCGGCAGGGCTGCCTGAAGTCCGCGGGGCGATGACCACCCTGGGTGGGGATGGCCACTCACCCCGCCGGGTGCGCCGGCCACCCCCAACGGAGGGATGCCACGTACACTTGAGATCGAATGGACGACGCGGAGCGAGCCCAGACGAGCCCCGGCGGTTCGGGCGAGGAGGGGCGCCTCGCCCGTCGCTCGGCGTTCAATTTCGTGGGGCTGGCCGCCGCCAACGCGCTCCAGTTCGGCATGGTGTGGGTGCTGGCCCGGCGGCTCGGCCAGCACGACGCGGGCGTCTTCTTCGAGGGCTTCGCCGCCATCCGGCTGCTCTCGGTGCTCGCGGCGCTGGGCCTGGACGTGACCGCGGTGCGCTACGTCGCCACCCACCGCGCGCACGGAGACGCCGGCGGCGCGGGCGCCGCCATCCGGCTCTCGCTGCTGCTGTCAGGCGGCCTGTCGGGGCTGGCCGCGGTGGCCACGTTTGCGCTCGCCTCGCCGATCGCGAGCGCGTTCGGCGCCGGCGAGCTGGCGCCGGTGCTGCGGATCATGTCCGCGGCGCTGCCGGCGGTGGTGTTGCAGATGGTCCTGATCGGCGCGACCCGCGGCACCGGGCGGATGCGCGCATTCGTCTGGGTCGACCAGATCCTGGACGGGGTGCTGCGGCTGGGCCTGATCGCGGGCGCGCTGCTGCTCGGCCGAGGGCTGGACGGAGCCGCCTGGGGCTTTACCGCTGCCGCGATCCTGACCACGCTGGCCGCGGCGATCGCGGCCCGCAAGATCGTGATCGAACCGCTGCGCGGCAGCCGCCCGCAGGCACTGGAGCTGATCCGTTTCACGGGCTACCAGTGGGGAGCGGCGCTGGCCGGCGTCGGCCTGCTGTGGGCCGACACGCTGCTGCTGGGGCTGTGGCGCCCGCCCTCGGACGTGGCCGTCTACTCGATCGCGACCCGCACCGTGCTGGTGGGGATGATGTTCATCCTGCCGATCGGGATCGCGTTCCAGCCGGTGATCGCGCGGCTGTATGCGGTCGGGGACCGGACACAGCTATCCACGATGTACCGGTTCGCCACCAAGTGGTCGACGCTGGCCGGCACGCCACCGCTGATCTTCCTGGCGCTGTTCGCGACGCCGGTGATCGCCCTGCTCTACCCCGACGCCTACACCCGCGGCGCGTGGCCGCTGGCGCTGCTGGCGATCGGCCAGACCGTGAACGCCGCCACCGGGCCGTGCGGGCACATGGTGACGATGGTCGGCCGCTCCGACCTGGTGCTGGGAAACAGCCTGGCGGCGCTGGTGATCAACATCGCGCTCAACCTGGCCCTGATTCCGCCCTACGGCCTGGTCGGGGCGGGGCTGGCCTGGGGCATCTCGATCGTGGCGTGGAACCTGATCCGGCTCTACCAGGCGTGGCGCGTCCTGGGCATGCATCCGTTCGGCCCCTGGACGGCCAGGGCAGGCGTGGCTCTGGCGGTGTTCTGCGCTGCGGCGGGGGCGATGCGGCTGGCGCTCGACGATCGGCCACCGCTGGTGCAACTCGTGGTTGGAGCGGTGGCCGCCGCGCTGGCGTACGGCATCGTGCTGCGGGCGACCGGATCGGTCGGCTCAGCGGATTCGCCGCTGCCCGGCATCCTCTCCCGGCTACGCGGCGAGCGCGCCTAACCCGTCAGGATCAAGCCGCTGTGCGCCGGCACCGTGGCCTGCGCAGCACGCGCTCCGCTGGGCAGGGTGTAGGTCGAACCCAGCGAGACGCCCTGAGCGCTGGAGGTTGGGTTGACCGCCACCACGCCGCCTGAGAAGTGGCGCAGGTAGACGCCGCTGCTGGTGGTGATGCCACTCGTCGGGTTGCCCAGCTTGACGCCGTCATCGCCGTACCACGAGAGCGCGTTGTCCGTCTTGTGACCGGAGAAGAAGAAGTACTCGCTGCCGCCCTGCGCGAGCAGGAACGAGCCCAGCGCAAAGTCGTGCCACTGCTTGATCTGGGAGCTGGTGGCGCTCGTCCAGGTCTTGGTCCAGCACATCGCCGCCCGGCCCTGGGCCTGGACGTCCTGCAGCGCGTTGACCATCGCCAGCCAGTTTGACTCGGATGGGAAGGCTGAGATCCTGCTGGTTGCGTCCCGGAAACAGCCCTCGAACTCGCCGGCCTGGATCCCACCCACCAGCGGCTTGGTGTCGCTCCAGTAGCCGGGACCGGTGCGCAGGCCGTTCGCGATCACGGGAATCGAGACGGCCGAGCCGACCGCTGCGGCCAGACCCTTGGTGTCGGTGATCCACTGCGTGGTCGTGTACGCCTTGCCGGTGCGCGGGTTGATCGGATCGCCCGTGAAGCCGGTGAAGCCGTACAGCCCCATCGAGTCGAGGAAGACCGCGTTCCACCCCTGGGCCGGGAGCGTCTTGGCGTAGTCCGCCATCCACGTCCGTACGCCGCTGCTGCCCGGATCGATCAGGTAGGTGCCCCAGCTCGACTTCAGCAGGCTGCCGCCGGCGGTGTGAAGGAGCCAGGTGGGATGGTTGCTCTTCATCCACGTGAAATCCGCATCCTGCACGGACGTGCCCTTGTGGTACGGCGCGATCAGGATCCCGGGATTCGCCGTCTTCATGGCGGACAGGAAGGGCTTGTAGGCCAGGGCTGCTACGACCACGTCGTAGCGGTTGGCAACGGTGACGGCCTCGGACTGCGTGTTCACGGCCGTGCTCCCGCTGGTGTCGAACAGCCAGTTGTGCACATCCGACGAGGTGGAGGTCATCGCGACGCTGGACGACGAGAAGCTGGACATGAGGGTGACACAGAGGACCGTGGCAAAACAGAACCGCTTGGAACGTGTCATCAGCGACATCTCCTGCACGTCGGGGTCAGGCCTGATCGGAGCGCCTGGCTTCACCTTCGGCGGTAAATGTTTGAGAGCTGTAAGAGCCGACTGAGGTAACTGTTCAGGTTACCCGCGAAACCCGCAATTTGCGGATAACTCGCAAAGCTGGACCTAATTCGTGGCCCTTCAGCCCTCGAGTTCGACCAGGTCGCGGTCGCGCAGGCCCTCCAGGAAGACCGAGACGTCGTGTCGCAGGCTGTTCGGCTGCTCGTCGAGCTGCCCCTGCACGTCGGTCACCAGGTCGCCGAACCGGCGATCGCTCTCGATCAGGCCCCAGACGACGCAGCCGAGCTGGTTGAGGCCGTGATACTCCCCCGACAACAGGTGCAGCAGCACGCCGCCCTCACCTTCCTGGAGCGCGCGGAAGACGACATCGGGCTTGCGGCGGACGGTTGTCTGGGCATCGATCATCGCGAGGCGTCCTTGTGTTTGAGAGTCAGTACAGTCCGAGCGTACCGAGTCGGCGCTCGCGCCGCATCGCCAGCCGGAAGGCGTACAGCCCCAGCAGCAGCGAGATGGCCGACATCGGCACCAGCTTCGCCAGCACACCGGCGGCGTCGCCCCAGCCGCCACCGCCGAGCAGCTGGTCGCGCATGCCGGTGATCGCGACCGCAATCGGGTTGAGGCTGGCAACGGTCTCGACCCAGTGCGGAAACAGGCTGAGCGGGAAGTAGGCGCCGGAGGTGAATGTGAGCGCGAAGGTGCCAAACCCGATCACGCCCGAGCCACGGCGAAAGGTCAGCACCGAGGCCGAAGCGATCGAGCCGATGCCCCAGACGAACGGGATGAACGCCGCCAGCACGATCAGTGCCGGCAGGTACCCCGATGCCGCAAAGCTGACGTCGAACCAGATCGAGACGATCACCAGGAAGATCACCGTCCGGATCGGCACATAGATCATGTCGTAGATCACCGAGCCGAGAAGGATCGTGCTGGCGGTGGTGGGGGTCACCATTACCGACTCCAGCGTGCCCATGAACTGCTCCTGCCGCACGGCCGCGACCAGACGCGCCAGGCCGACCGCCATGAAGCCGCTGACGGCGATGCCGACAGCCACGTAGGCGATGTAGCTGGTGCGATCGCCGCCCGCCGTCGGCAGGCGTGAGGGATCCACCAGCTTGGAGACGAACGAGAACACGAAGGCCTGCGCGAACAGGCTGAACCAGTCGCTGAGAATGGCAGTGCGATAGCTGAGCCGCACGAGCACGTCGCGGCGCAGGAAGGCGCCCAGCTTGGAGACCTCGGCGAACGAGTTCGAGCGGCGGCGGGTCACGCGCGCGGCGTCGTGAGCCGCAGGAACGACTCCTCCAGCTCGGAGCGCTGCTGGGCGCAGTCGAGCACCACCGCGCCGGCGCCGGCCAGATCGGCCAGCACCTCGCCCAACACGGCCTCCGGCCCGAGGTCGAGCCGGAAGTGCTCGCGGTCGCTGCCGGCCCGGGCCAGCGCACCACGGCTACCCAGCGCGGCCGAGGCGCGCTCGATGCCGGCGGCCTCGAGGTCGCCGCCGGAGCCGGCCCGCAGGCGCAGCAGGTAGCCGCGCGCGGTCGACTTCAGCATCAGATCCTCGACCGTGCCCTGGAACGTCGTTCGGCCCTGGTCGAGCACGGTGACGGCGTCGGCGAAGCCGCGGATCTCGTCCAGCCGCTGGGTCGTCCAGACGACCGCGGTTCCGTCTCCGGCCACGCTGGTGATCAGATCCTGCACGCGGCGCGCGCCCTCCGGGTCGAGTCCGTCGGTTGCCTCGTCTACCACCAGCACGGGCGGGTCCATCAGCAGCGCTCGGGCCATCGAGAGACGCTTCTGCATGCCGTGAGAGTAGAGCCCGACGCGCTGCCGCGCCGCGTCCGCGAGGCCGACGTCGGTCAGGCGCCGCTGGGCGCGGCGGATGGCATCGTTGCGCGAGACGCCGTTCAGCCGGCCGAAGAATGTCAGGTTCTCGATGCCCGAGATGCGCTGGTAGAAGGTGCGGTCGCCAGAGGGGAAGAAGCCGATCTGGCGCCGCACCGCCATCGGATCGGCGGCCACGTCGATCCCGGCCACGTGCACGGTGCCCGAATCGGGCAGCAGCAACCCGGTCAGGATGCGGAGAAAGGTCGTCTTTCCCGCGCCGTTCGGGCCGACCAGCGCAGAAATGCGACCGGCGCCGACCCGAAGGTCGACGCCGGCTAGAACTTCGTGCTTCCCGAATGATCGGGTGACGCCGCGGACGTCGAGGACGAGCTCCTCGATCCGCGCATCAGACTCCAGCGTGCCTACGAGCCCGAACCGCCGTGGCTGCCGCAGGAGTACTCGCCGAACTTGTCGGTCTCGCAGATGATGTGATCCTTGTGAACGGTGTGTCCCTGGCTGTTCACATGCTGGAACGTGTGGTCGGAGATCGAACCGAAGTCGATCACCACCGGTGCCTCATACTTCATGGATATTCCCCCTCATCGATCAAACGGTTACGAAGCCAAGGCAACTATACCCCGACCACGGTTGATGTCAACCCCTCATGACGGATTATTCGTCCGCTTCTGATCGAGTGGCACCGCCGCACCAGCCGTGGATGGCTGACTACCCGGGATTCCTCATAACCAACCACTTCCCTGTCCAACATCTAGACTGAGTCGCTCATGAGCTCCATCTCCGTCAGCGTCGCGCGGTCCGGCACCGCCGAGCCCGATCGCGTCCGGCGCATGCTGGAGGCCGCGCCCCACCGCGGCGACCAGATCGCGATCCGCACGCTCGGTGCCTGCACGCTCGGCGTCAGCCGCCGGGCCGACGACGACCAGGCCGGGATCTCGTCCGGCGAGCAGCTGATTGCGGCCTTCTCGGGCCGGCTTGACAACGGCCCCCAGCTGCAGGCCGAGCTGGCGCGAGCGGGCAGCGCGGGGCGCGGCGCCGCCGCCTGTGACGTGGTCGAAGCCGCCTTCGCCACCTGGGGCGAGGACGCTCCGTCGCGCCTGCGCGGCCAGTTCGCCGCCGCCGTCAGCGATGGCACCCGGATCTGGTGCTTTCGCGACCAGGTCGGCTTCCGGGCGATCTTCTACCGCGACGACGAGCACGGAGTGTTCCTGGGCAGCGAGGCCAAGCAGGTGCTGGCCGGCGCCGGCGTCGACCGGGAGGCCGACCTCGACGCCGTACAGGCGATCTTGTTCGGCTACGGCGGCGGCCCCGAGGCATCCTGCCCGCTGCGCGGCGTGCGCCGCATGAACGCCGGCTCGCTGATCATCGCCGACCTTGGCGGCGTCTCCCAGCAACGGCTCTACTGGCATCCGGAGCGGCTGGTCGAGACCGGCAACCACACGCCGGCCGAAGCCCGCGAGCGGTTCGCCGAGCTGTTCGACCAGGCGGTGGCCCGTTGCCTCACCGGCAGCGATGCGATCTCGCTCTCGGGCGGGATCGACTCGACCGCGGTGGCAGCGTTTGCGGCGCCCGGGCACGATGCCCGCTTCGGCTCGCCGCTGTCGGCGTTGTCGGCGGTCTTCCCCGATCTGCCCAGCGTGGATGAGAGCAGGTGGATCGAGCTGGTCGCCGAGCACTTCAAGATGCCGCTGCACACCTACCGGCCGCACTCCAAGAGCCTGGACAACGTCGAGCGCTGGTGCACGCTTCTGGACGCGCCGACTCCGATCGTCTCCGTGCCCGAGCTTGACGAGAACTACGCGCTGGCCGCCCGGCTGGGCAACCGCTCGCTGCTGACCGGCGAGCTGGCCGAGTACGTGATCGACAACCGGGGCGACCTGGCCGGGCACCTGCTCACGCACGGCCGCATCACGGCGCTGGCCAGACTCCTGCGCACGCAGCGCGGCCGCGGGGCGCGCCTGCCGTTCATGGTCAGGCAGTTCGTGCCGGCGCTGGTGCCGGGCCGGCTGGCCAACGCCTACCTGCATGCGCGCGGCGTACAGCGCGCGGTGCCGCCGCCGGAGTGGATCACACGCGCCGAGATCAACCGCACGCCGCGGCCCGACCTGCTGGCGCCGATCCGCGGCCGTTGGACGGCGCTGCAGACAGCGGCCTTCGGCGGCGCCAGCGAGACGCTCGCGGCCGATGAGATCGTCTCCTCGATGCACGGCGTGGACGTGCGGCGGCCGTTCGTGGACGTCGACCTGTGGGAGTTCTTCCTCAGCCTGCGGGCCGAGGTCAAGTTTCCCGACACGCGCCGAAAGACGCTGGTCAAGAGCTGCTTGCGCGGACGGCTGCCGGATGAAATCCTCGACCGCAAGGACAAGACGGTATTCGGCGAGCACCTGCTGACGCACGCCGACTACGACCTGATCGGACGCTATGTGATCGATCCACCTCACCGATTCGACGGAGTCGACTACGCCCGCCTCGCGAAGCGGATCGAGAGCCGCAACTTCACGTTGTGGGAGTTCTGCTGGGCGCGCGACCTGACCGCAGTCCATGCCTTCCTGGCTCAGCTATGAGCGAGATTGCCGAGAGCTGCCAGGGCTTCACGATCCACGGCCAGTACCGCTTCCAGCTGACCCGACCGGGCACCAGCCGCGACCAGATCTCGGTGGTGCCGATGCTGGGCGAGCCCCCCAGCCCCGACCAGCCCCAGATTCTCGACTGGCAGACCGAGACCGGCGTGGTCGCCCGGCTGTACGGCGGTGGCCGCATCTTCACGTTCTGGGCCGAGGGCAGCGGCTGGTTTCGGATCGCGCCGTTCGATGGCACGATCGAGATCCCCGACGAGGTGCCGGAGCCGCTGCGGCGCGAGATCCAGCTATGGGGGGTTCCCGCGATGCTGGCCTTCACGCGCCGGGGTGACCTCTCGCTGCACGCGGCGGCGATCGACGTCGGTGGCGCCGCGGTGCTGGTCGCCGCGCCGGGCCGGTATGGCAAGACGACGCTTTCGGTGGCATTCCACAACGCCGGGCACCGGCTGCTGTCCGAGGACATCTCGCGCCTGCAGATGGTGCCCGAGCCGCTGGTGATGCCGGGGCCGGCGGTCGTACGGATGCGCGAGGACACCTTCGACGGCACGCCGCCGGCTGGCATGTCGATCGCCAGCCAGGCCCGCGGGCGGGTCGAGCTGATGATCGATCGCGACCGCCGCGGCGACGCCGCTGCGGTGCCGGTGCGGGCGGTGGTGCTGCTGCGCGAGTCGCGGGGCGACCGGATCGAGCTGGAACGGGTTGCCACGATGGACGCGATACCCGACCTGTGGACGCTGGCCTTCCGGCTTCCGGAGTCCCAGGACCGCAGCCGCGCGTTTCAGCAGGTGGCCGAGTTTGCCGATCGGGTCTCTGTATGGAACCTCAGCCGTCCTCTCACGATCAGCGGCCTGCCCGAGGTGGTGAAAAGGGTGGCGGAGCTGTGCGCGACGACCTGAGAGCGACCGCGCCGCTGGGAGCGGGCACCCGGCTGCGGCTGTGGCTGCGGATCGTGCGCTGGTACCTGATCGTGCGCGTGCGTACGGGTCGTGAGCCGTTGCCGGAGCTGGCGGCGCGGATCGGCGATGCCGGGCCCGCCGGCGGCCGGCGGATCCCGCCTCGCCAGCTGGCATGGGCGGTGGATCGCTCGCTGCACATCGGCAGCGCCCGGCCCCGCTGCATCTTCAACGCGCTCGTCCTGTACCGGCTGCTTCGGGAGCAGGGCGATGCCGCCGAGCTGGTGATCGGGCTGCCCAAGAACCCCGCCGACAAGTCGGCCCACGCCTGGGTGGAGCTGGACGGGGTCGACGTCGGCCCGCCCCCCGGCCAGAACGGCCACGAGCCGATGGCGCGGTTCGGGTGAATGAACGCGACCGTCAGTTCGAGCTGCTGGTGGCGTGTACGCGCGAGCATGACTGGTCTCTGACACCGGCCGGGCTCGATCGGCTGGCCGCCGGGCACGATCCCCGCACGCTGGGACGCGCGGCCGCCGACCACGGCGTCACCAACCTCGCCTACCTGACCATGCGCGGCCTGCCGGGGCTCGACGCCGAGCTGCTCTCGCTGCTGACCACCGTCTACCACCTCAACCTGACGCACCACATGAAGGTGATCGGCGACGTGGCGCGGCTGGGCGAGGCGCTCGACGGCCACCAGATCCCATTCATGGTCGTCAAGGGCCCGGTGCTGGCTGAGGTGGTGTACCCGCGAAACGACCTGCGAGCGTACGACGACGTCGACCTGGTGGTGCCGCGGCGGCGGTTCGCGGATGCGATCAGCGCGCTGATCGGCGCCGAGTGCGACGTGCTCGACCGCAACTGGCGGCGGATCCGCCGCGAGATGCGGGGACAGGTGCACATGACCGCCCGCTACGGCACATCGGTCGATGTGCACTGGCATCTGCTCAACCGAGGGTCGGTGCGGTCGGCGTTCCGGCTCGAGATGGACGAGCTGTTCGAGCGCGCCCGTCCCGTTTCGCTGGACGGGCCGCGCGTGATGACGCTCGACCCGATCGACACGCTGCTGCACCTGGCGCTGCACGCCGGCCTGTCGGGCGGTGCCAAGCTCTCCTGGCTGAAGGACATCGAGCGGGCGGCGGCCGTGGAGCCGATCGAGTGGGACGAGCTGGTGCGGCGCGCCCGCGCCTGGGGTGCGGGTGAGGTGATCGCCGTCAGCTTCCGCCGCAGCCGCTCGCTGCTTGACGCGCCGATTCCGGACGGCGTCGTGGAGGCGCTGTCGGGGAACCGCGTGTGGCAGACGCTGGTGCGCGGCAGCGAGCGGCTGTCACCGCCGGAGCGGCCGCCCAACCGCCCGACGCTGGCTCGAGCGGTGACGCGGGCGACGCGGGCCGGCTTGGCGCCGAGCGTGGCGGCGCTCGTGTCGCGGCTGGGCGCCGACCTGGCCGAACAGGCGAGCCGGCTGGCCGGGCGCGGCGGGGCGATCCTCTCGACCGCCGAGGGCGACGAGAGCGATCGGCTGGCCTACCTGGACGCGGTCGTCCGCGGCCGCCGCGCCGCCTGAAGCGAGCCCTCGGGCTCTCTCAGACCCAGCACCATCCCCCGGGCGGGAGCACGACGACGCCCAGCGCCGGCACGGGTCCGTAAGGCGTCTGCGTCACGGCCCTGCCGCAGTCGCGCAGGAAGATGCGCTGCTGCCACTGGCTGCCCGAGAGCGGGCGTGCGGTCAGCACCGGGTAGTAGAACGCGAACCAGGCCACCGCGGCGGCGGTGACGACCGACACCAGCGCCCGCCCGGGCAGGGCGGACGACAGCCGCCGGGCAAGCACCGCCGCACCCAGGCAGAGGAACGGCACCGTGGGCAGCAGGTAGTTGAGAAACACGAAGCCACGGCCAGAGGCGAGCACCAGCCACGGCAGATAGGTGGCGCAGGCGCACATCGCGACCAGCGCCTCCGGCCCGGCCGCGCTGCGCGCGCGTAGCGACGTCCAGGCTGCCGACAGCACGCCGATCGCTCCCGTCCACCACACGAACGGGGCGCCGATCGCGATCACCTCGCGGTATCGGTCGCCGTCGGCCGAGAAGTAGTACGCCACCGGCCGCCGGATCGCCAGCCACTCCCATGGCCGAGACTGGTACTGGCTGTCCCCGCTGAGATCGGAGTGGAAGCGCAGCATGTGCAGCTGGCGGCGGGCGAACGCGTGCGGCCAGCCGGCCAGGCCGGCATCCAGCCGGCCGGCGTAGGTGGCCGTATACACCGCCGCCGGCACGGCCAGCAGCCACACGCCCGCCGTCAGCGCGGCGCGGACGCGGCGCCCGGGCGCCGCCCAGGCCACGAACAGCGGCAGCAGGGCGGGCACGATCAGCGCCCCCGACCACTTGCTCGCGATCGCGAGCCCGACCGAGATGCCGCATAGAGCAAGCCAGGGACGCATCACGCCGTCCCCGCCGCGATCGCGGTCGAGCACGGCGAACAGCGCCGCCGCCACCACGAACAGCGTCACGAACACGTCCAGCATCGCCAGCCGCGACTGCACGAAGTGCAGAGGATCGATCGCCAGCAGCCCCGCCGCCAGCGTCGCCCAGCCTGCCGATCGAAACAGCCGCAGCGCCAGCAGGTAGAGCACGCCGACCGTCAGCGTGCCCGCCGCCCAGGCGGCGATCCGCCAGCCGAATGGCGTGTAGCCGAACAGGCGGATGCCAAGCGCGATCAGTTCCTTGCCGAACGGCGGGTGCACGTTCGACTGCTCTCTGGCGCGCTCGCAGACAGGGCTGGGGCCTTTCACCTCCACGCATGCGTCGCGCGCGTAGTAGTACTCGTCCCACACGATCGACCCCGGGGACGAGAGCGCGTAGCCGCGCAAGCCGCCGGCCAGCAGGATCACGGCCAGCAGTCCGAGCAGAGTGCCTCGCACCGCCGGCGCTCGCGTCACGACCGCGAGCGGGCGATCCGCTGGTAGACAGCCTCGACCTCTGCCGCAACGTCCGCCCAGGTCGGCCAGTCGAGGCTGTCAGGGGTGACAACAGGCGTGTCCGGCAGCCGCTCGATAGCCGATCGCAGCCGGGCGGAGTCGCCCGGGGGAACGAGCGTGATGCGGTCGGCCGGCACCGCCCCGTCGATCTCATGCACGGCCGGGATGTCGCTGGCGATCACCGGCAGCCCGTACCACAGCATCTCGAGCAGCGACAGCGGCAGGCCCTCCTGGCGGGACGGCATCACGTAGGCGGCGGCGTTGGTGCGCAGCTCGTCCAGCGCGTCCCCGCTCTGGAATCCCAGGAACTCGATGCGGGGATCGTCGCCGGCCAGCCTGCGCAGGCGGCCGGCATGCTCGTCGGAGTGGCTGGCGCCGCCCACGATCGCAAGCCGCAGCCGGGTCGAGCTGGAGCGGACAGCCTCGATCAGCACGTCGCAACCCTTCTCCGGAACCAGCCGGGCCAGGAACAGCAGGTACCTGCCCTGGACGAGGCCGTGGGCGGCCAGCGTCTCACCGGCGGGGCGCAGCGTCAGCGGGTCGTTGCCGTTGGGGATGTAGACCGCGCTGCGGCCGTAGGCCAGCTGCAGATGCTGGCGGATGTAGTGTGCGACCGAGATCACCGCGTCGGCGTGACGGCAGGCGCTGGCCTCGCCGGCGCGCAGCATCCTGCGGGCAAACGGCGACCACTTGTCCTTGTTGTAGTCCTGGTCGTGGATCGTGGCGCAGACCGCCGAGCGCCGCCCCAGCCGGGCGAGCGGGATCGTCAGGCTGGGGCCGACACCGTGGAAGTGCACAACGTCGTAGCCCCTCAGCCCGGCCTCCAGGGCGCACAGCGACGAGTGCGTGATCGCCTCGAGGTGCTTGGTCGAGATGCAGGGCCGCTGGCGCAGCTCGACGCCAGGGGCGCCACGCACCGGTTCGCCGTAGCTGCCGCGCGTGAACACGGTCACGTGGTGGCCGCGCTCGGCCAGCCGGTCGGACAGCAGGCCGACGTGCCGCTCGATGCCGCCAAACCGGGTCACGTTCGTCTTCTGGCCGACCATCGCGATCCTCATGCCGCGGCCTCCAGGCGCAGGCGGGTCGCCTGGCGGTAGGCGGCGGCGACGTGCCGCAGGTGCCGCTCCGGCCCGTACAGCGCTTCCACCCGCTCCCGGCCGGCCATGCCCAGCCGCACGGTCAGCTCGTCCGACTCGGCCAGCCGCCGCATCGCCTCCCGCAGCGGCGCGACCTCGCCGTGAGGCACCAGCAGACCCTCCTGCCCGTCACGCACGAGCTCGGGGATGCCGCCCACCCGGCTTGCGATCAGCGGCTTTGCGACCGCCATCGCCTCGAGCACCACCAGCGGGCAGTTCTCGGGCCAGCGCGAGGGAACGACCACCGCCCTGGCCCCCGCCACCAGCCGCTGCAGCTCGTCTCCGCTGCGGTGGCCGACGAACTCCACCTGCGCGCCCGATCCGGCGGCCAGCCTTTCCAGCCGCTCGCGCTCGGGACCCTCGCCGGCCACCCGCACCTGCAGCGGCGTGCCGGCGGCCGCCTCGATCAGTGTCTCGACGCCCTTCTCGTGGGACAGCCTGCCCAGGTAGAGGAAGTACCCACCGGCGGCCGGGCTGGCCCGGAACCGCTCCGGATCGACGAAGTTGGGCACCGCCACCACGCGATCGGGCGGGTACCCGCCCTCGATCAGCTTGTCGCGCAGGTAGGAGCTGGGCGTCACGAACACATCCACGCCGTGCTCCCACAGCCGCAGCGTGCGGTGAAGCCAGCTCTCGCCGGCGACGAGCGCGCTGCCGGCCAGCGAGCCGCGGTTGCAGCGCAGCCGGACGGCGTTTTGGAAGTGGCCGCCGACGCAGCGCTCGCACATCTCGCCGTGGCTGGTCAGCGTGTAGACGGGACACACGAGCTTGTAGTCATGCACCGTCATCACGACCGGGATGCCGGCGCGGTGCAGCGGCGCCAGGATCGAGGGTGACAGCTGGTGGTAGACGTTGTGCAGATGGGCGAGGTCGAGCCGGGGCTGGGCGGAGATCAGCGCCGCCATCCGCCGCCGCGCCTCCAGCGAGTACACGGCGCGGCCGGCGAGCTTCAGCCGCTCAACGCCGGGCGGCGGCTGTTCGAAGTCGACCTGCGAGACGTAGAAGCGATCGGTGGGCGAGGGCAGGTTGCGGGGGTGGCGCATGCCGAAGTAGCCGACCCCGATCCCTTGCTCCTCGAGCAGTCCGGCCAGGCCGTACATGTACAGCTCCGCGCCGCCCTTGGGATACAGGAACTTGTTCACCATCAGCAGGCGCCGCACGTCGGCCAGCTCGGCGATCATGCATCGCTGCCGAGCGTCTCGACCCGGCCGGCGGCATGCCCCAGCGCCGCCACCGTCCACATCGTGCCCGACACCGCCACCTGCGTCATCAGGTTCGAGTCGAAGCTCATCAGCGTATAGGCGGACATGGCCGCCAGGGCGCCCAGCGAGAGCGCGGTCAGGACCGGGTCGCGAGCGGCCGTGGCGCGCTTCAGGCTGCGCGAGCACGCCTTCACCGACCCGAACAGGAGCCAGGCGAAGAACACCAGGCCGGGCACACCCAGCTCGACCACGGCACGCACGAAGTCGCTGTGGGAGTGGGCGCCCTGGACGGTGTTGACGCCGCCCACCTTGGTGCCGGATGTGTCCTCGACGATCGACTTGAAGCCGTTGCCGAACACCGGGTCGTGGACGACCTTGGGCAGGTTCTGCCGCCACAGGTCATACCGCGCCCGCAGCGAGTTACCGGGGCCGTACTGGGTGCGGCCGGAGTTGAGATCGCTGAAGCGCTGCGCGGTGCTCGGCACCGCGGCCGCCACCAGCACCAGCAGCAGCGGCCCGATCACCAGCAGACGGCGGTAGCGGACGAACGCGAGCACGGCCATGCCGAACATGAAGCCGACCCAACCGGTGCGGGTGTAGGAGCTGAGCAGAGCGAGCGCCACCAGTGGCACCGCGCACAGCAGGACGATCCGATACGGGAACGATCTCGTGATCGCGAGCGGCAGCAGGAAGGCGAGCATGAAGCCCATGAAGATGCCGAATGGGTCGGGGTGCAGGAAGGTGCCGGTGGAACGCCCGATCTCGCCGATCACGGTCGAGCCGCCGTGAGCGAACTGCCACACCGCGACCAGCGTCGGCACCGCCAGCGAGGCGATCACGGCGGCGGCGATCCGGATCAGGCCGCGACGGTCGCGGATTACGGCGTAGGCCGCCAGGTAGAGCACGACCACTGACAGCAGCCGCAGCACCTCCGTGATGGCGCCGCCCTTGGACGGCGCAACGGCGATGCTGAGCACGGCCATCACCGCCAGTCCCAGGTAGGGACGTGCCACCGGCGCCCGGCGCACCTCCGGCCAGCGCTCGATCACGTACGCGCCGCCGATGGCAATGAACATCAGCGCCATCAGCGAAGCCGGGTTGAGCTGCGTACTGCCGATCGAGGCCAGCGGCTTGTCCGCCCACAGGTCGAGGCTGGGCCGGACGATCACGATCAGCGCCACGCCCAGCGCCGGGCGGATCGCGAACACCATGCCAAAAACGGCACAGGCAGCCGCGGCCATGAAGACGCGGCTGTCGCCGAGCGCCGCCGCCGCAACCAGCAGCACGACCGAGACCGCGAGCGTGGCTGTCCAGGTCAGGCCGCCGCCGGGCAGCGGCCCAATTCGCGGCGTCCGCAGCGTGCGCAGGTCGGCTGGTGCGATGTGGACGGTCATCGGGTCAATCGAGGTAGCCGAGGGCGCGCAGCGACGCCTCAAGCGTCGCCTCCTCCTCGGCGGTCAGGGCCGGCTGCTCGCCGTCCGCCCGCTGGTCATAGCTCGCGTCTCCCTCCCGCACGGCGGCGGGATCGGCCAGCGCCTCGGCCATCACCTCGCCGTCGGAGTCGGACGGCACCGGCCGTCCCAGCAGCGCCAGCAGCGTGGGGGCGACATCCACGATCTGGCGAGCGCCAAGGTCGACGCCGGCGCGGATTCCCGCTCCGGAGATCGCGAAGATGCCCTCCATCGCATGCACGCCCGAGAAGCTGTCCAGGATCTGATCCGGCACCGGCTCGAACGTTTCGCCCAACCCCGACGCGCCCTTGTAGCGAGGGTCGAACAGCGCAACCACGTCTGGCGCCTCATCCAGGTGTCCACCCGAGTAGAGCTGCTCGCGCCGCTTCGCCCACTGCACGACCCGCTCGCCCGTCTCGGGGTCGCGCAGCTCCTCGAGCGCGGTGATGATGCGATCGCGCACCGCCTCGTACTGCTCGCCCGGCTCGACCGATCCTTCGGCCTGGCGGCCGCGCAGGTTCACGACCACGCCCTCGGCCGGCGGGTAGAGCGGGATCCGGTAGGCCGCGGTCTGCGACCACTGCACGCGGCTGGCGCCGGTGGCGCGGGCGGCGATGCGGTCGCGGGCGGCCGCGGGCAGCCGGCCCAGCAGCTTGCGAAGCGTCCGCCGCAGGGCGGGGGCGCGCCGCAGCGCGCGCGTGATGCCCTCGCCGCCGCCCGACCCTCCGGCCACCAGCAGCCCCGCCTGGCGCAACACGGCGTCGGTGCGCACGAAGCGGGTCGGATGCGGCCCGAAGCCGTGGTCGGAGACGACCGCCACGGCGGCCTCGGCCCCCATCAGCGCGCGCGCCTCGCCCACCATCTGGTCGATCGTGCGGTACATTTCGAGCAGCGCCTCGCGCAGCGGATGGCCCGGCCGGTCGAGGTACTTCCACAGCCGGTGCTGGGCGAAGTCGGTGCTCTGGAACACGACCACCACCACCTCGTGCTCATCCT
>JAWVEC010000270.1:0-4630 GCA_033856975.1 Gaiellales bacterium | reverse complement strand
AATACCTCGTTCGGGTTGTCGGCATTGCGCGAGACCATGTGCCCCGTGCCGGCCTGCTTTCGGCCAGCCGGGTCCGAGTCGAACATGCTCTTCCAGCCGTCGTAGTCGTCGGTCTCGAAGTTCAGGACTGTGAAGGCCATGACGCCACTCCTTCCAAGGGGGTGCAGGGCACGCGACGATACCGAACTTCCGGTCGCGTGGGAGCGTCAGATTGATGTGCGCCGTCTCTGCCCGCTTGTGTGTCTCATGATCACCGCCGGATGCCTCGGCATCGGACACAGCGCCGGGTCGCAGTCCAGGCCGGCGCGGCCAGTGAGAGTGGAATGGGTCAAGCAGTTGTACGTCGACGACGCACTTGCGCGACTTCGTTTCGACGGTCTCCGGCCGGCCATCAAGGTCGCGAACTGGGTGATGATCGAGAACGCCGACTCCTCCACCAACGGGTACTGGGTGTACGGACAGCGGCCAGCCGCAGGAACGTTGATGCACACCGGCGACACCGTCACGCTGCTCGTTGGCGAGAGCAGCAACGGAGGTCTCGGAGGCGTCGGGCCGCTCGGAACCACGCCGTCGCTGGCCGGGAAATCGGTGAATGAGGCATTGCACCTGGCCGTCTTCGCCGGTCTGCACGTCACCATCGTGCTCGGGCGTCAACCACTCCCGGACATGCGCGTCACCGAGCAGAACCTGCCCTCGGGAACGCCGGTCACCCGTGGGGCCGTGATCACCCTGACGGTCGACTGAGACCGTTCAGGCCCGCGCGGTGGGTGCCGATAACCGGTCAGGCCAAGATCGCGCTCAGAGAGCCGAAACAACCCTACTCCTTGCCGCCAGGGCAATATTATCGCCAAGTGCGTCAGAGCGCCTCGATCGAGGAGACGCCAACGACTCATGCTCGCTGTCGCCTGAGCACGGCCTCCATCTCGTTCGCTCCAACCTGCACTCCCACACAAACGTGCAACGATTCGCCCCGCCCGAGCGATGAGTGTTTGACTCCAATAATTCGCCCGCGGGGCGATCTGGCTCAACCATCCGGGCGACGTGTCACGATGTGCTTTCGGAACGGTCAAGCCTGCGCCGGGAGTGTTTGACTCCAATAAATGCGTTGAGCTTGGGGGGAATTGTTGGCGGTTTGGGAGGGTTGCTGGGAATCCGTCAAGTCTTTTCGATAGGATGGTCACGCGCGGTGGGGTCAGAGAGACCGCGCGAAGACCCAAACCATGATGTTCCTGCCTGTGCGTGACTCACGCCGCTTGATCATCAGCGCCGCCACGGTGGCGTTGTTGGTGACCCTCGCCCTCACGCTGCCCGCCACTGCGCGTGCCGCCGATGGCGGCCCCCGCTTCCTGCTCGTGGCGGCATCGCACGGCGCAGTCGTGCACGCCCGCCCGCATGGCCCGGCGATCGCCACCCTGTCCGGATCCACCCCGCTCGGCTCGGCCACCTGGCTGTGGGTGACCGCCACCACCCCGGGCGGCGGATGGGGCCGCGTGGTGCTGCCGATCCGTCCCAACGGTCTGACCGGATGGATCGATCTGCACGGCCTCGCGGTCACCCGCACCCAGACCTGGATCCGCGCCAGCCTGAACGAGCGCACCCTCTGGCTGATGCGCGGCCGGCGGCCGCTCGCCACCTACCCGGCCGCCGTCGGCGCACCCGACACGCCAACCCCGGTCGGGCGCTTCAGCGTCACCGACCGCGTGCTGACCGGTGACCCGTCCGGCCCGTTCGGCTGGTACGCCTTCGGGCTCTCCGGCCACCAGCCCCACCTGCCACCGAGCTGGGCGGGCGGCGACCAGCTCGCCATCCACGGCACCAACGATCCCGCCTCGATCGGCACGTCTGCCTCCCACGGCTGCCTGCGCGTGGCCGCCTCGGCTCTCACCCGCCTGCGAGCCGCGCTGGCGCTGGGCACCCCGGTCGTGATCATGCCGTCGCGCGCCGCCGCGATGCGCTCGGCGATCGCCGCGTCGCTACCGCGCCTTGACGTGCGCCGACACCGCCCACTCCACCAGCATCCGCCCACGGCCACCGTGCCGCCCGCCCTGTCCGAGCTGCAACCGCCGTCGGCTCCGCTGATGCTGGCGCGCACGCTGGCCGGCTCGGTGACGCCGCTGGCCGGGACGACGCCGCCGGCCGTTCGCCCGCGATCGGATCAGGCTCCCATGCGGCCGGCCGCCGAACGCGTGCCACGGGCCGACGCCACCCACCGCCGCTTCGTCCCTCGCAGCCCACGTCTGCGGCCCGTGCCCGGCGCGGGCAGGTCACCGCCAAGGGCGCCGCCCCGCTACCCGGGGTCGGGTAGGTCTGAGTAGTACGCGGCCAGCTCGTCCCACGCGACCGACTCGTGCCAGCCCAGCGCCGCGCCATCGATGCGGTCGCGGTTCAGGCGCACCGCGGGCTCCAGCCACTCGCTCTGCACGCCGAGCTCGAGCGGCACCTCAATCCCCAGCCGCGCGCCGATCTCGCCGGCAAAGCGTTGCGCGAAGGCTCCCTGCGACTCACGGTAGCCGCTGACCGCCAGCCGGCCGTTCCAGCCACCCGCCGGCATCCGGCTCGCGAAGTCGGTGTACGCCAACGACAGCAGCGAGACGTGGACGTTGTCTCGCACGTAATCGGGCGTGCGCACCGACGGCCGCTCGCCCCGCCGCCACGATCGCACCAGCGAGGTCGTGAAGCGCTCATCCTCGAACGGGCCGAACGGGTTGGGGATCACGAACTTGCCAAACGAGACACCCTTCCGCCGGCAGTGATGGCGGAACGTCTCGGCCGTAAACGCCTTAGACAACCCGTAGGGCGAGAACGCGTCCAGCGCCTCGTCACCCTCGCCTTCGCCCTGCTCGAACACGCTGCCCGTCACCAGCACGCGTGGGAACCGCTCCACCACTTCGCCCGCCGAGCGCGTGTTGGCGGCCAGCGCCGCCGCCACGTCGAACGCGGGCGAGCGGTAGTCCGTCACCTCGGCGCCATGCACGCACAGCAGATCCCACTCCCGCGACCGTGCCAGCTCCAGGAAGCCGGCGTCGCCGAAGGCCAGGCCGTGGCGGCGCTCGCAGCTGCCGTCCAGCAGCTCCAGACGTCGCCCGCGCACCCCGTCGTAGGAGTCGGCCCGGAACGTCGCCGTGACGTCGTGCCCAGCCGCGGCCAGCCCGCGTGCGAACCAGCAGCCGGTGAATGAGCTCGCCCCTGTGAGAAGGACCCTCACGCCGCCCGGGCGGGCGCCAGCAGGTGCATCCGATTCGAGAGCGCGCGCAGCCGCACGAACCGCGCGCCCTGGAAGTCGTCGGCGCTGAAGCCGTGCTTGAGGTAGCGCTCGTGCAGCTCCTGCATGCCGCTCTCGAGCGTGTACTCGAGCCGGAAGTCGGGCAGCACGCGTCCCAGCAGGTCGAAGTTGACCCGGTAGTCGCGCGGATCGGCGCCCACCTCGCCCGTGTAGGCGATGCGGGCCGCCGGTACCAGGCGGTTGACCTGGTCGGCAACGTCGCGCACCTGGTAGTTCTCGGCGTTGCCACCGATGTTGACGGCCAGGTTGTGCACCGCGTCGCGCGGCGCGTCGATGCAGGCAACGAACGCGCGCGCAATGTCGCGGCAGTGCGTCAGCGGCCGCCACGGCGAGCCGTCGCTCATGATCCGGATCTCGCCCAGCGCGTGCGCGCAGGCCAGCAGGTTGTTCACCACCAGGTCGATGCGCAGCGCCGGCGAGTGACCGTAGGCGGTGGCGTTTCGCAGGTAGGTGGGCGAGAACTCGGCGTCCGCCAGCGGCCGCACCGCGGCCTCGGTCTCGATCTTGGAGCGGGCGTACGCGGTCAGCGGGTTGAGCGCGGCGCCCTCGTCCAGGTCGAGCGTCTCGCCCTTGCCATACACCGAGCAGCTGCCCGAGAACAGGAACCTTGACACGCCGGCCAGCTTGCACAGCTCGGCCAGCCGGATCGAGGCGTCACGGTTGATCGAGAGCGTCAGCCGCTCGTCCAGGTCGCCCATCGGGTCGTTCGAGATCGCCGCCAGGTGGCAGACGGCGTCGTGGCCCGTCAGGTGCCGCAGCTCGAGGGAGCGGACGTCGGCGATCAGCTCCGTGTCGGGGCGCACCGGTAGCTCCCACTCGCAGCCCCGGAACAGGTCGAGATCGACGCCGGTGACGGTGTGGCCGTGCTGCTTCAGCAGGTCGACCAGGTGGACACCGATGTAGCCCTTGTGGCCGGTGACGAGAACTCTCATGATGGCTCCTTGGGATGGGCGGATTTCGCTTGCGGCAGGTCGAAGTCGCGCTCTGCCTGGTCGGCGATGTGGCGCGCGATCGCCAGCGAGGAGGTGGCGGCGGGCGAGGGCGCATTGCGGACGTGCAGCGCACGATCGCTGTGGGAGAACACGAAGTCGTCGACCAGACGGCCATCGCGGCCGACGGCCTGCGCACGCACGCCGGCGGGGCCCGGCAGCACATCACCGGGGCGCAGCTCGGGCACGTAGCGGGCGGCGGCGGCCACGAACGAGCCGCCCGGCAGCACATGGCGCAGCTCGTCGATGCCGGTGCGCCAGAAGCGGCGCGCCATCCGGTAGGTGCCCGGCCAGGTCAGCGTCGAGAGGAGGTCGTTGGGTGCCAGCCGCAGCAGGCGATACGAGTCACGGGCACCGG
>JAWVEC010000269.1:0-2591 GCA_033856975.1 Gaiellales bacterium | reverse complement strand
GCCGCGCTGCGGCCACGAGGCGGCGAACGTCTCGTAGGTGCGGCGACCGAGCAGCAGGGCGTCCGAGGCCTCCATGGCTCCGAACATCTCGTCGTCGGCGATTACCCACTTCTCCGGAGCCTCGATGACGCCGTCCAGCGTCACGAACAGCCAAGCGTTGAGCTTCCTCATCTGACCCTCCTTCGCACGGGAGGTGCGACTGCTTCGCGCAGCGGACCTCGGTTAGCGCGCACCGAATGGATCACGCCACGCCGCCGGCCCGCAACCGCACAACCGAGCAGGTGGAGAAGCGGGAGCGACGGGACTCGAACCCGCGACCTCCGGCGTGACAGGCCGGCGTTCTAACCAGCTGAACTACGCCCCCGAGCGCGCCTGGGTCGGGCGCCGATTGAGTATGCCACAGCCGCGCCCTCCGCGATCCCGCTCGCGAGCGGGAACGGCTCGGTCATCCCGGCTAGAGTCGCATCCGTGCGCGACTACCTTCCGATCGAGAACCACGGCATCATCGGCGACCTGCACACGGTCGCCCTGGTCGGTACGGACGGAACCATCGACTGGTTCTGCCCCGAGCGGTTCGACTCGCCGAGCGTGTTCGCCGCCATCCTGGACAGCGAGAAGGGCGGCTACTACAGGATCGCTCCCTCGGGCGACCGGCACACCACCAAGCAGCTCTACTTTCCCGACACCAACGTCCTCATCACCCGCTTCCTGACCCCCGACGGCGTCGGCGAGGTGGAGGACTTCATGGCCATCCACCGTGACCCCAACCACCGCCGGCGGCTGATCCGGCGGGTGCTGTGCGTGCGCGGCGAGATGGAGTTCCGGATCGAGTGCGAGCCGCGCTTCGACTACGCCCGTGATCCGCACGAGACTGAGCTGCACCCGGACGGGGCCGTGTTCCACTCGCCCAAGCTGTCGCTGATGCTCTCGTCGCAGGCGCCGCTCGAGCGCAGCGAGCAGGGCGTCGCAGCCACCTTCACGCTCAGCTCCGGCCAGAGCCGCACCTTCCTGCTCGAGCTGTGCCAGCCTGGCGACCAGCCGAAGATGATCGACGAGGACGACGCCGCCCAGGCGTTCAACCGCACCGTCCGCTATTGGCGCGGCTGGCTGGCGAAGTCCAAGTACCGGGGGCGCTGGCGCGAGATGGTGCACCGCTCGGCGCTGACGCTGAAGCTGCTCACCTACCGCCCGACCGGCGCGATCGTTGCCGCTCCCACCACCAGCCTGCCGGAGGGGATCGGCGGCGAGCGCAACTGGGACTACCGCTACACCTGGATCCGCGACGGCGCCTTCTCGATCTACGCCCTGCTGCGGCTCGGATTCACCGAGGAGGCGGGCGCGTTCATGGAGTGGCTGTCCGCCCGCTACCGCGAGAGCGACGGCCTCGGCGACGGGCCGCTGCAGATCATGTACGGCATCGACGGCCGCCCGCACCTGGAGGAGATCGAGCTGTCGCACCTGGAGGGCTACCGCGGCTCCAGCCCGGTGCGGGTCGGTAACGGCGCCGCCACCCAGCTCCAGCTCGACATCTACGGCGAGCTGATCGACTCGGTCTACCTCTACAACAAGTACGGGCACCCGATCTCCTACGACGACTGGAAGGCGCTCTCGGCCATCGTCGACTGGCTGTGTGTGAACTGGGATCGCGAGGACGAGGGCATCTGGGAGGTGCGCGGCGGACGCCAGCACTTCACCTACTCGCGGTTGATGTCATGGGTGGCGATCGAGCGCGCGATCCGGATGGCCCGCCAGCGTGGGCTGCCCGCCGACCTCGTGCGCTGGCTGGGCGTGCGCGACGAGATCACCCACCAGATCATGGAGCGGGGCTGGCACGCCGAGCGGGGTGCGTTCGTGCAGCACTACGACACCGACGTGCTCGACGCGTCCGTGCTGCTGATGCCGTTGACCAAGTTCATCGCGCCCCGCGACCCGCGCTGGCTCTCGACGCTGGACGCGATCGGCGAGGAGCTGGTGTCGGACAGCCTCGTCTACCGGTACAACATCGAGGCGTCACCGGACGGGCTGCGCGGCGAGGAGGGCACGTTCTCGATCTGCTCGTTCTGGTACGTCGAGGCGCTGGCCCGTGCCGGGCGGGTGGACGAGGCGCGGCTGGCGTTCGAGAAGATGCTGACCTATGCCAACCACCTCGGCCTCTACTCGGAGGAGATCGGCCCCTCGGGCGAGGCGCTCGGCAACTTCCCGCAGGCGTTCACGCATCTCGCGCTGATCTCGGCCGCCACCAACCTCGACCACCAGCTCGGCTAATCGCTCGGGATCGTCCGCAGCGGCAGCGAGAGCCGCACCGTGGTTCCGCATCCCCGCTCGGACTCGATCGTGACCTCGCCGCCGGCCGCATCGATGCGCTCGATCAGCGCCTCCAGCCCGAGGTGGTTGGTCGCCCGCGCCCGCGCCATCGCCAGATCGAAGTCGAAACCGCGTCCGTCGTCCTTGACCGCCGCGTGCAGCCGATCGCCGTCGGTGGTGATCGCGACGGCCAGATGCTGGGCCTCCGAGTGGCTGCGTGCGTTCGCCACCAGCTCGGCGATCGAGCGAAACGCGATCGTCTCGAGCGTGGCGTCCAGCCGCGCGGC
>JAWVEC010000268.1:0-3435 GCA_033856975.1 Gaiellales bacterium | reverse complement strand
CGGCGTCGAGCAGCACGCCGTCGCGGATATGGAGGGCGACCTGTTCGATGTCCGCCGAGAGGGAACGGTCGTCGGCGAGGTGGGGTGAGGCCGCCCGCAGCGCGGCGTGCAGAGCGGCAAGGGCCGGCCCGGGCCGAAGCGGGGAGAGGAAGTCGACGCCCTGGGCGCCGCACAGGAGCTCGACCGCCAGCACACGCTCCACGTTGTGGCACACCTGCCAGGCGTGCACGGCGGCGGTGGCGCCCATCGAGACGTGATCCTCCTGCCCGGCGCTGGTCGGGATCGAGTCGATCGATGCCGGGTGGCAGAGCACCTTGTTCTCGGCCACCAGGCTGGCGGCGACGTAGTGGGGGATCATGAAACCCGAGTTGAGGCCGCCCTCCTCGGTCAAAAACGGCGGCAACCCCTCGCTCATGGTCGGGTTGACCATCCGCTCGATCCGCCGCTCGCTGATCCCGGCCAGCTCCGCCAGGCCGATCTTGAGCGCGTCCAGCGCGATCGCGACCGGCTCGCCATGGAAGTTGCCGTTCGACAGCACCTCGTCCTGCTCCGCGAACACGAGCGGGTTGTCCGTCGCGGCGTTCAGCTCGATCGCCACCACCCCCCGCGCGTAGCCGATCACGTCGCGACAGGCTCCGTGCACCTGCGGCGAGCAGCGCAGCGAGTAGGCATCCTGCACCCGTCCGCACCAGCGGTGCGACTCGTTGATCTCGGAGCCGTCCAGCAGCGCATACAGGTTCGCAGCCGAGGCGACCTGCCCGGGATGCGGGCGAAGCGCCTGGATCTCGGGCGAGAACGGCGTCCGTGAGCCGCGCACCGCCTCCACCGAGAGCGCCGCGGCGAGATCCGCGATCCGCACGAGTCGCTCGGCCCGCGCCAGCACCAACGCGCCGATCGCGGCCATGAACTGCGTGCCGTTGATCAGCGCGAGGCCCTCCTTCGCCTCCAGCGCGACCGGCACAAGACCCGCCCGGCGCAGCGCTTCACCGCCGTCCATCCGCTCGCCGCCGAACTCCGCCACGCCCTCGCCGACCAGCGGCAGCGCCAGATGCGCGAGCGGCGCCAGGTCGCCACTGGCGCCCAGTGAGCCCCGCGACGGCACAACCGGATGCACGCCCGCGTTCAGCATCGCCACAAGCAGCTCCACCGTCTCTCGGCGCACGCCCGAGGCGCCCGTCGCAAGCGCGTTGGCCCGCAGCAGCATCGCCCCTCGCACCACCTCAACCACGAACGGCTCGCCCACGCCACAGGCGTGGCTGCGGAGCAGGTTCAGCTGCAACCGGCCGACATCCTCGCGTGAGATCGCCACATCCACGAACCGGCCGAAGCCCGTGTTCACGCCGTAGGTCGGCGTCCCCGACTCGACCGCCCGCTCGATCAGAGCCCGCGCCGCATCGATCTTGGCCAGCGCCACCGCGCCCAGCCCTACGCCGGCACCTGCCATCGCCACCCGCTCGACGTCGTCGATCGAGAGATCACCACCGGTCAACACAACGTCTGGCACAGGCGGGGAGTCTAGAGACTCGCGGGCAGGATGGGACGCCGCCAGAGCGAAAGGTCGTGGCATGAGGCACGAACGCGCGCCCTTCGAGACGTCGCACACAGCCGTCGAGCGCGAGCTGCTCGAACGGGCGCTCCCCGCCGATGCGCGCGTGCTCGAGATCGGTTGCGGCCGCACCACCCGGCTGACCGATCATCGCGACCGCATCGCCTGGCTGGTCGGCATCGACACGGACGGCGCGGCCGGCCGCGCGAACCCCTATCTGGACCGGTTCGTCGAGGCGGACACGTGCGCCGAGCTGCCGTTCCCGGATTCGTGCTTCGACCTGGTCTACGCGAACTTCGTGGTCGAGCACCTGCGCCAGCCATGCCAGGCGTTCTGCGAGTGGCGGCGGCTGCTGCGCCCGCGCGGAGAGCTGGTGGTGCTGACCAGCAACGTGGCCAACCCGCTGCTGCGCGTCGCCCGGCTCCTGCCTCAGCCCCTGCGAGTGCTGGCGAAGCGGCACGGCGCAGGCGCCGAGCAGCGCGACGTGTACCCGGCCGTGTACCGGGCGAACACCGTGTCGGCGCTGTCAGCGGCGCTGGCCGATGCCCACTTCCAGCCATGTGAGCTGCGGACGGTGGCCACGCTGCACCGCTACGCGGGGTCGCACCGCCGCGCCTCATCGGCGCTGAGCGCGGCCGAGCGGCTGCTGCCCTCCGGCCGCCGCTCCACGATCGTGGCCGAGTTCATGGCGGCGTAGCGACGCCCGGCGGCTGCCAGCCGACGGCCTCCGCCCACCGCTCGGCGGCCGCGATGATCAGGTCGCAGGCGGGGTCCTTCACGTCCGAGTACGTGCCGCGGTCGATGTCCAGCGCGGCCAGCCGGAGCTTCAGCTCGGCGTAGGCGGCCGCGGTGGCCGGATGGGCGCGCAGGTGGTCGCGAAAGAGCAGCGCGTAACGCCAGTTGGGCGCCCCCAGCACGCGCACGTGGACGTGGGCGGGGCGCCTCCCCGGCGCCGATCTGAACAGCAGCTTCTGCCAGCCGGCGGGGGCACTCACAGCCCCGGGCGGTACGTGGTCGCGATCGATGCCGGCCGCCAGGATCAGGCCGCAGCCGACCAGGGCCTCCGCCAGCGGATCGGGATCTAGCGCCGCCACCGCCACCTGTACGTCGATCACGTCCTTGGCGGCGAGACCGGGCACCGCCGTCGAGCCGATGTGGTCGACGCGCAGCGCCGTCGCGCCCAGCCGTCCTCTGATCTCGTCCGCCAGACGATCGAACTCGAGCCCCCAGCCGGGATCGTGGTCGACGATCTCGATCGGCATCGCTCAGGCGGCTCCGAACTCGCCGCTGGTGGCCACTTCGAGCAGCCGGCCAGCGTCCATGCCCGGCAGCCGCAGCGAGCTGGCGGCGGCCGCCGCCGCCACCCGGGCCGGCATCAGCCCGACCAGCTCCGAGCCGTGCACGGCCGTGCCGTGAGCCGTGGCCAGACGCTCGATCTCGTTCACCACGTCGACCAGCGGCGTGGCGCCGATGTCGATCAGGTTGGTCGATACCTGCGCCCGGCCGCCCGCCAGCACGCCCAGCGCCTGCACGCCCGGCAGTCCCCCGTCCCGCTCCCGGATCGCAGCCGCGATCGTGCGGGCGACGTCGAGCTGGTCGGTCTCGAGGTCGACGTTGAAGGCGACCAGCGGCGGCCGCACTCCGAGCAGCACCGCGCCGGCGCCGGGGTGCAGCTGCGACGGGCCCGACAGCGGCTCGATCTCGCCCGACTCCAGCCGCTCGGACAGGCGCTCCGTGCCGCCCTGGCGAAAGAAGGCCGGCCGCCGCCCGTCGCCGAGCTCGCCGTACCCCAGCGCGGGCACGCCCAGCATCGCGATCCGCCGCGCCAGCGCCCTGGCCGCCCGCTCTGGACGATCGTCGAGTGGATCGAACTGCACCAGCGGCACCAC
>JAWVEC010000267.1:0-6523 GCA_033856975.1 Gaiellales bacterium | reverse complement strand
CCTGGCCGCGCTGTACGGCGTCGCTCGCGGCGCGGTGCCGCTGATGATGCGGGCGCTGGAGCGCTGCGAGCGGCTGGCCGCATCCGGCGACCCGGTGGCGGCCGAGCTGGCGCCCTTCCTCGCCCGGCACATTCCCGAGGAGCAGGGCCACGACCTGTGGCTGCTGGAGGACATCGCCGCGCTGGGCGGAGACGTCAAGCGGGTTCGCGGGCTGCCTCCCTCGGCCGCCGTCGCGGCCATGAGCGGCGCGCAGCTGTGGTGGATCGAGCACGCCCACCCGGTGGCGCTGCTCGGCCACGCCGAGGTGCTGGAGTGCTCGCCTCCGGAGCTCGAGATGCTGGACGAGTTCGAGCGGCGCACCGGCGTTCCGGCGGCGGCGACGCGGTTCTTCCGCCGTCACGCGGTGATCGACGTGCGGCATCGCGACGAGATCCATCAGACGCTGGACGACCTGCCGCTGACGGCCGAGCACGAGCAGCTGATCGGCGTCAGCGCGCTGCACACGGCCGGCCTGCTGATCCGGCTGTACGACGGGCTGCGGCGGCCGGCCCCGGCACCTGTCTGATACGGAGTCGGGCAGGGAGGCGATCATCTACTGTTCGCGCGTGCTTCTGGCCGCCGCCGCATCGCCGATCTCCTACTTCCAAGCGATCGTGCTCGGCCTGCTGCAAGGCTTCTCGGAGCTGTTCCCGATCTCGAGCCTCGGCCACAGCGTGATCCTGCCCCAGCTGTTCGGCTGGGACATCCACCAGAACGACCCCTACTTCATCACCTTCCTGGTGGCCACCCACCTGGCAACGGCGCTGGTGCTGCTGGCCTTCTTCTGGCAGGACTGGGTGCGGATCGTGCGTGGCATGTGGCGTTCGCTGGTGGAGCGCGAGGTCAGCCCGGACAACACCGACGGCCGGCTGGGATGGCTGCTGGTGGTGGGAACGATCCCGGCCGGCCTGCTGGGACTGCTGCTCGAGGACAAGCTGCGATCGGCCTTCGCCTCGGGACGCTCGGCGGCCTTCTTCCTGATCCTGAACGGCTTCATGCTGTACGGCGCCGAGCGGTTGCGGCGGCGCGAGCGGGTCGATCAGCAGGCCGTCGGCGGCGACGAGCGGATCGCCAAGACGGCGGGGTTCAAGGAGGCGGTCGGCATCGGTACGGCGCAGGCGATCGCGCTGATCCCCGGCTTCTCGCGTTCGGGCGCGACCATGGGCGGCGGCCTGTTGGCCGGCCTCTCGAACGAGGACGCGGCCCGCTTCTCGTTCCTGCTGGCGACGCCGATCATCGGCGCCGCCGCGGCGCTCAAGCTGCCCGACCTGTTCGGCGCGACCGGCGACGGCGTGCGCGGCCAGGCGATCGTGGCCGCGCTCTGCTCGGCGTTCACCGCCTACCTGTCGGTGCGTTTCTTGATGCGCTTCTTCGAGACCAACCGGCTGACGCCGTTCGCCGTCTACTGCGTCGTGGCCGGGCTGGCGGCGTCGGTGTACCTGGGCTGGGTTAGTTAGACAGCTGTTTGGGACCGGACTGGAACCAGGCGAAGATGAAGCAGCCCGCCGACAGCACCAGCGCCGCGATGCCGTGCTTGACGTGATGGTGGCTGGATCCGGACTCGTGGCCGGGCATGAAGCTGGGCAGCGACTTGGCGGGCTCGGCGAAGTACAGCACCGCGACGGCGAGCAGGATGATGCCGAGGATGATGGCGGGAATGATCAGGTTGGCGCGTTTCTGCATGCGGATTTCGCTCCGGAGTTTGGGGTGTCCCTCGAGGGTACCTGCGTTCTCGCGCGGGCGCGACGGCAGCATCGCGGCGACCATGTTTAGCGGCTGCTTACAGGGCATTCACATCCCGTGGGGTACACTCGGAGCCCCTGCTGAACGCCCAACATGCTGATCGGTAAGAACCGTTTTATCCGTCGGCGGGTCGTGATCGGCCTGCTATTCGCAGCCTCGCTCACCCTCCTCACGCTCTCGTTCCGCGAGGGCTCGACGGGTGTGATCGGCGGCATCCAGCGCGGCGCGCTGTCGGTCACCGCACCCTTCTCAGCCGCCACCACGCGCGTCACGCGGCCGTTCGTGGATGCCTGGAACTGGGCCGGAGGGCTGATCGACGCTCGCTCCGAGAACGAGCGGCTGAAGAAGCAGCTGCAGGCGTCGAACACCGCCAACCTGACGCTTCAGCAGCTGCAGGCGGATCTCACCAAGCTCCGCGACCTCGACCACTTCACCAACAGCTCCAAGCTGGCGTCGCAGTACGGCTTCGTCGGCGCGACCGTGATTCAGCAGGTGCCAAACGCCTACAACCAGACGATCACGCTCAGCGTCGGCAGCGCGGACGGCATCGCCGTCAACGACCCGGTAGTGGCGCCGGCCGGTGACAGCACGCTGTTCGCGGGACTGATCGGCCATGTCAGCTCGGTGACCTCGAACGCGTGCACCGTGAGGCTGATCCTCGACCCGCAGACGGCCGTCTCGGCGCGGATCGTCAACTCCACGGTGCGCGGCGTGGCCGAGCCGTCCTCCGGCAGCACCGGCGTGCTGAGCCTGCTGATGGTGGGCCAGGACAAGAGCGTCAGGGTCGGCCAGGTGGTGGTGACCAGCGGCATCCACGCCAACAGCCGGGGGCTGCAGGCGCTCTTGCCGGCCGGGATCCCGATCGGCCAGGTGACCAGCGTCAGCCAGTCGGACAACTCTTACCCGAACAAGACGATCCAGGTGACGCCGTTCGTCGACTTCCAGAGCATCGACCTCGTGCTGGTGCTGAAGGTGCAGCAGCCATGATCCTGGATACGCTCAAGCTCGCCATCTGCACGTTCGTGCTGGCCGTGCTGCAGCTCTCGGCGATGCCCCAGCTGACGCCGTCCACGGCCAGCCCCGACCTGCTGGTGGTGCTGGTGGTGGTGGTGGCGATGCTGCGCGGGCCCGAGGCGGCCGCCCTGACCGGATTCGCAGCGGGGCTGCTGCTGGACGCGATGCTGGTCGGTCGGCTGGGCCTGACGTCGCTGGTCTACATGGCGGCCGGGCTGTGGGTGGCAAACCGCCTGCGACCCGCCGAGCAGGTCGTCTCGCCGCCCGTCTCGCAGCCGCTCGGCTCGGCCGTCCAGCTCGCCTACGTGGTGGCCGGCGCGATCATCGTCCAGGTCGGGCTGGCGCTGGCGCACTCCCTGCTCGGCGACAGCCTGCCGCTGAGCGTCGCGTTCTGGAACGTGATCGTGCCCACCGTGGTCGAGACGGCGGCTGTGGCACTCGTGCTGCTGCCGCTGCTGCGGCGGCTGCTCCGACACCCCACGAGGATCGATGTATCTTCAATCTCCCCCGCCTAGGCCCGAGCAACAGCCGGACCAGAACCAGCTCCTGATCCGGGCGGCGGCGCTGGGCGTGCTGGCGGCGGTGCTGCTCGGCATCCTCGTGTTCAGGCTGTGGGCCCTGCAGGTGCTGCACTCCGACCACTACGTCGCCCAGGCCACCCAGAACGACGTGCGCACCCTGCCGCTGCCGGCGCCGCGGGGCGAGATCGTCGATAGCACCGGTGCGGTGCTGGTCAAGAACGCGAGCCACGTGCTGGCCCAGGTCAACCCGGCCGGCCTGCCCGGCAAGGTCGTCTGCTCCGCGCTCCCGGCCCGCAGCCGGGATCTGTGCACCACGGTGGTGAAGGCGACGCCGGCCGGCGCCGTTCCCAGGTGCTCTGCGCTCCACGACCAGGCCCGCTGCATCGAGCTGGGGCGGCTGGGGCGGGTGCTGGGCATACGCCCTCGCGACATCTGGCGGACGTATGAGAAGACGCTGCTCGTGAACAGCGACGGCAGCGGCGGCTGCGTTCCCGGCAAGGGCACCTGCTACGTGGTCAACGCCGGCGCGCCGCTGACGATCGCGACCGCCGGCGAGTCCGAGGTGGCGTACGTGCTGGAGCGGCGCGACCGCTTTCCCGGCGTCCAGTTTCTGGAGGCGACGCAGCGCGACTACCCGTTCGGCACGCTGGCGCCGAACGTGCTCGGCTACACCGGGCAGATCTCCCAGGGCGAGCTGAAGGACTCAAACTTCAACGGCCTGGCGGCCGGTGCGATGGTCGGCCAGACCGGGGTCGAGTACGCCTACGACGCGATGCTGCGGGGACACGACGGCCAGCTGTCGCAGAGCTACGACGCGACCGGCCGGGCGGTCGGTCAGCCTTACCTGGCGAGCGCGCCGACGCCGGGACCGACGCTGCAGCTCTCGATCGACTACCGGCTTCAGCAGGTCGCGGAGAGGGCGATCGCCTATGGCATCCAGGTCGCACATAACGACGGCGAGGTGGGGGCGCACACCGGCGCCATAGTGGCGATGGATCCCACCAACGGCGCGATCTACGCGATGGCCTCCTACCCCAGCTACGACCCGTCGGTGTTCCTGCCGCCGGCCAAGGGCGCGACGGCGCTCTACAAGGACAACTACAGCCAGCCGCTGACCGACAAGACGCTGCTGCCGGTGGCGCCGGGCTCGACCTTCAAGCCGATCACGGCCGCGGCGGCCTGGAATGCCGGCATCCTGGGGCCGGGCTCGACGCTTGACTGCCCCGGCGTCTTCTACCGCAAGGACGACTTCTCGCACACGCCGTTTCGCAACTGGAATCCCAACGACAGCGGCGTCATCAACCTTCCCACGGCGCTCGAGATCTCGTGCGACACCTTCTTCTACCAGCTCGGCAGCAGCTTCTACGACCACTCCGGCCAGGGCATCGAGTTCCAGCGCCAGATCCGCCGGTTCGGCTTCGGCGCGCCGCCGCCGCTCGACATCCCGGTCAGCTATCCCGGCCTGGTACCCGACCCGACCTGGCGGCTGCAGCACTACGCCAGCCCGATCGATCAGGTCTGGCAGCCGGGCTACGACATCCAGATGGCGATCGGCCAGGGCGACCTGACCGTCTCGCCGATGCAGCTGGCGGTGGCCTACAGCGCGCTCGCCAACGGCGGCAAGCTGGTCACGCCGCACGTCGGCCAGGCGCTGCTCGGCCCCGACGGGCAGGTCAAGCACCTGGCATTTCCGGCCCCCAAGAAACTCGGCCTCAGCCCTGAGCTGCTGGCGGAGATCCGCGACGGGCTGGTGAAGGCGGCGCATGACGCCAACGGCACGTCGAGCGCGATCTTCGGCAGCTTCCTGCCCACCGTGGCCGGCAAGACGGGCACCGCCGAGGTGCCGCCCCAAGATCCCAACGCCTGGTATGCCGCCTTCGCGCCCGCCGACCACCCCAAGCTGGTGGTGGTGGCGCTGATCACCAATGGCGGCCACGGTGGCGTTGCGGCGGCGCCGGCCGCGCTGCAGGTGTTCCAAGCCTTCTTCCACCCCGGCCACAAGCTCTCCAACGTCGTCGGAACGGACAAGTCGAACTAGGATGGTGGATTCCATATTCCACGCGGCGCAGGATCGGGCCCAGGACACGCTGGGCGCCACGATCACTCTTGCCCAGGGCTTCTCCAGCCTGCGCTGCGAGCCCGCCGCCCAGCCTGCCCTGGACCTCACCCTTGCATCCACGCTGAATATGGAATCAACCATCTAGATGCGTAACTACCTACGGCACATCGATCATCTGATGCTGGCCGCGGCGCTCGCGATCACGTCGTTCGGCCTGTGGATCATCCACAACGCCACCCGCGACGACGTCCCGGGCGACCCGACGTACTACTACAACCGGCAGCTGGGCTACGCGGTGGTGGGCACGATCGGCATGCTCGTGATCGCGGCCCTGCCGCCGCGGCTGATGCGGCGGTTCCATCCCCTGCTGTACGTGTTCGTGCTGCTCTCGACCGTGGCGGTGCTGGCGATCGGCACCAGCGTTCAGGGTGGCCAGCGCTGGATCAACCTGAGCCTGTTTCAGTTCCAGCCGTCCGAGCTGGCCAAGCTGCTGTTGATCGTCGGCCTGGCGGCGCTGCTGGCCTCGCGGCGGGGCGCCTGGGGGCCGACCCGGATGACGCTGGGCGCGATCGGCTACATGGCGCTGCCGGCGCTGCTGGTGTTCGCCGAGCCCGACTTCGGCACCGCACTGGTGTACGCCGCCGTCACGCTGGGGATGCTGTTCGTGCTGGGCGCGCCGTGGCGACACTTCGCCTGGCTGGGGCTTGCGTTTGCGGTTTCGATCGCGATGGTCTTCTCGATCCTGCCCGGTATGGGAGTGCCGGTGCTGAAGCAGTACCAGCAGGACCGGCTGACGGCGTTCCTGCATCCCAGCTCGTCCGACCCGCAGGGCGACGGCTACCACATCACCCAGTCCACGATCGCGATCGGACACGGCAGCGTGACGGGACTGGGGGTGGCCGGCGCCACCCAGACGCGGCTCAACTACCTGCCCGAGCACGCCACCGACTTCATATTCTCGGTGGTCGGCGAGGAGCGGGGCTTTTTGGGCGCGGCCTGGCTGCTGGCGCTGTACGCGCTCTTGATCTGGCGCGGCCTGCGAGTGGTGACGATGTCGAGATCGACGTTCGGAAGCCTGGTGGCAGCGGGTATCGTCAGCATGCTCACGTTTCAGATATTCATCAACATCGGCATGACCATCGGCATC
>JAWVEC010000266.1:0-4634 GCA_033856975.1 Gaiellales bacterium | reverse complement strand
TACCAGAGGCAGTAGACTTGGCGTCGCCTCACCCGTGGAGGGGTGGCAGAGCGGTTGAATGCGGCGGTCTCGAAAACCGTTGTGCGTCGTCAAGGCGTACCGAGGGTTCGAATCCCTCCCCCTCCGTAGCCTGGCGACTTGACCAATCAGAGAACCGCGGTTGCAACCATCGTCACGAGCGCGTAGGCTCGCGCCGTTCTCGCAGTCCACGACGAAGGAGGAGCGATGCCTGACACCATGGGGGCGACTCTGGAGGCCAAGAGCCTCGACGCGCCGGACGAGGTACGGCCGTTCGGGCACGGTCAGATGCGGGTCGTGCAGCTCGGCGACACCACCGTCGGGCGGGGCACGTTCGAGCCCGGCTGGCGCTGGTCGCAGGACGTGAAGCCGATCGCCGGCACCGAGAGCTGCCGCGCGCATCACACGATCTACGTGCTGTCCGGCCGGATGGGCATCCGTATGGACGACGGCAGCGAGCTCGAGATCGGCCCCGGCGACGCGGTCGTGATCCCGAGCGGCCATGACGCCTGGACGATCGGCGACGAGCCGTGCGAGGCCGTCGACACGACCGGCGTCGCGCGCTACGCCAAGCCGGACTGAGCGCGCCTGGGCGACATTCCACGTGCGATCATCAACGTCAACCTCGGGCTGCGATTCCTGCTCGAGCTGACCGCGCTGGGCGCGGTGACCGATTGGGGGGCGGCCGCCTTGCTCGTGATCGCGGTGATCAGCGGTGTCGCAATGCCATCTGGAGTACAGGGGCGCTAGCCCGGTGGTCCAGATCCGCCGGCCTGCTCAGTTCTGCCGCACCGTCACCTGGCCGGAGTTGATCATCTCGTGCGTGATCTTGGCTGCCAGCGCCCGCACGGCCGTGCTGTCAGTGCTGCCGTCCGTCTTGACGTAGCCCTTGTCCCAGGCCTCGCCACAGACACGCGTGAACAGCTTGGTCGAGTCGGCCTGGCTGAACGGGTAGCTGGGGTCGCCGGCCACGCCGGCGATCGCGGCCGCGACGCAGATCGGCACGATCACCGCGCGTCCGCGGTCCTTGAACAGCGCCTCCTTGTCGAACCCCGAGCCGTTGATGTAGGGCCCCAGGTTGCCGCAGAACTGGGAGGCCAGCGCGTTCAGGCCGCCCGGCGGAAGGTACTTCTCCACTGCGGATGCGCTGCTGCCGATGCCGGAGCGAAAGCCCGCCTCGCACAGCGGCACCAGCACCTGTGGCTGCTTCACCAGCAGCGCATGCACGTCGGCCTCGGAGGCGTCACCGCTGCTGTTGAGGATGCCCTCGTCCTCGGCGTCGCTGCAGAGCGTCTGAGCCGTGGTCTTTGCCTCAGGGGAGCCTGATACGGACGAGTCCGAGCCGGGGTTCGAGAGGCCGGTGAGGAACCGTTTCTTGCAGCCGTCGATTCGCTGCTGCGGGGTCGTGCTCTTGGCGCCGCAGGCGGCCACCATCAGCACGACCAGAAGCAGGGCGATCGCGAGCGCGAGGATCTTCCGCATCGAACGCGATGCTAACAGCCCCTCCGGTCAGCTTCCGAGCGCCGGCAACGCGCCGGACTCAAGCGCCAGCTCGTCATCGGCCGACTCCATCACCAGCGGCTCATGGGTCGAGCAGACGATGGTGGCGCCGTGCAGGCGGCAGGCGTCTGCCAGCAGCCGGCCGACCAGCGCGGCGTTGACCTGATCGAGCCGCGACGTGGGCTCGTCGACCAGCACCAGCTCGGTCTCGGCCGCCAGCGCGCGGGCAATCGCGACCCGCTGGCGCTCGCCGGCCGAGAGCCGCTCCACCCGCTGCTCGGCTCGCTGCTCGAGCCCGACCCGAGACAGCCAGCGAGCGGCGCGAAGCGCTGACTGATCGTGGCCGAGGCCGCGCAGCGTCAGCGACAGCACGATGTTCTCGGCCGCGCTCAGGAAGCCGATCAGATCAGGCTCCTGCGCCACCACCGCCACGTGCGCCCGCCGGAAGCCGGCCAGATCCGCCCGTGATCGGCCATCCAGCTGCTCGCCCAGCACCAGCACCCGGCCTTGGTCAGCCGGCTCCAGCCCTGCCAGCATCCGCAGCACGGTGCTCTTGCCCGAGCCCGAGCGTCCCGTCACCACCGTCAGCCGGCCGGTCGCGAACCGGCAGCTGAGCCCGTCCAGCACCAGCCGCGCGCGGCGACCTGTGCCGTACGCCTTGTGCACGGCGATCAGTTCGGCGGCGGTGGCCGGAGAGGCGGCGCGCGGGCCCTCCCGGTCAGCGGTCGCCTCCGTCCGTTGCTCCTCCAGACCGCCGGACGGCCGCAGCAGCACGCCGTCGTCCCTCAGCTCGACCTCGGCCCGGCCGCCGATGCCGGCGCCGCGCAGCAGCTGCTCGGGCACCCGCAGCCAGCCGCCGCGGCCGACCACGATCGCCGCCGCGCCGTGCCGCAACGTCTCGTCGCTGAGCCGGCCGTCGCGGATCTGCACGCTGCGGTCGGCGATCGCCGACGAGGCCGGATCGTGGCTCACCATGACCACGGTGGTGCCGTGCTCGCGGGCCAGCTCCGCGATCAGCTGGTAGACAGCGTGGGCGCTGGCCGAGTCCAGCTCGCCACCCGGTTCGTCGGCCAGCAGCAGCGCTGGACGGTGGGCGATGGCGGCGCACACGGCCACCCGCTGCTGCTCGCCACCGGACAGCTCGGCTGGCCGGGCGTCGGCCACGTCGGCCAACCCCACGCGCTCCAGCAGCTGCGATGCCCGGCTCTCGCACAGCCGGTGGTCGGCGCCGATCAGGGCCAGGCTCTGGGCGACGATCTGCCCACAGCCGAGATCGGGAGCCAGCGCGCGGCCGTAGTGCTGGTCGACAATGCCCAGCAGGCGGGCGCGAAAGGCGGTCGCGCGCCGTCCCCGCAGCCCGGCCACCTCGTGGCCGAGCACCATCGCGCCGCCGGCAGAGGGACGCTCGAGTGCGGCCAGGATCCGAAGCAGCGTGCTCTTGCCGGCGCCGCTCGGGCCCAGCACCGAGACCAGCTCGCCCGGCTCGATCCGAAGCGTCAGACCCTGCAGCGCCGCCGCATCGCCTTCGGCGGTGCGGTGGATGCGAAACAGCTCGCGCACGTCGACGGCTGCGGTCACGGCGCCGCCCCCGCTTGGCGGCGCGCGGTGCGCTCGCGGAACGCAGCCGCCGTCACGGCCGCCACCGCCAGCGCCGAGACGAGCGCGAAGCCACCCAGGGCGAGTCCCAGCTCGCGCCAGCCCGGAGCGAGCACCAGCGGCGGCTGGGGCGAGGTGGCGCCGGCCGCCAGCGCCACCAGGGCAACCGTAGAAGCGGCCAGTAGCAGCCCCACCACCAGCCCGCCGGCCAGGCCGGCGACGGCCAGCGCCGCGGCCCGCAGCCGAAGCTGAGCCCGCAGCGTGGGCGGCGCCACCCCCTGCACCTCGAGATCGTGCAGATCGCCGCGCTCGTCTCGCAGGCTGCCGGCGATCGCCAGCACCAGCCCGGCCACGGCCAGCGCCAGCGCGACCGCCGCCGCCGCCCACAGCGTGAGCGTGATGCCGCGCGCCAGCGGGTCGTTTCGGAGCAGCCCCTCGGCGGCGGCACGGGTGTGCACGTCGAGCGCGTCGAACGGCGGCTGCCGGAGCCGGCCGGCGACGGCGGCACCGCCGTCGCCGAGGCCGCCCAGCCACACCTCACCCGGCTCGGCGCTGCCGGGTGCGTCGGCCGTCATGGCGGTGGCCAGCGTCTGCTCGTCGGCCACCACGAACGGTGCCGACAGGGTGGGAAACCGCTGCGCGACCGAAGCGATGTGCGCGGTCAGCGTGACGCGGTCCTCGACCCGGATCTGGACGGTCTGCGACGGTCCCGCGGCGGCCGCCACGTCGGCGCTCGCGATCACGTCCAGCGGCCGGCCGTCGGTCGGCTGCGGCGCCCGCAGCAGCGCGGCGTCGCCGGCGCCCAGCGCGTAGTGCAGCGCGAGACCGCCGATCGGCGACCGCTCGCCGCCGCGCACGACCCATTGTCCGATCCCGTCCAGGCCCGACAGCTGCAAGCTCCCGGGCAGCGCGACGGCGCCACCGCCACCCTCGGCTGCCTGATGGATGGCGGACTTTTCGCCCTCCGGTGTCAGCGAGATGGCCAGCGCCATCAGCAGCCCGCCTCCCGGCGGCAGGTCGGCGACGAGCCGGGTGGAATGGCGGGCAACGACGCCCAGCGGGACGCGCTGCAGGCGGCCGTCCGCGCCGATCAGATCGGCGGTGATGACCACCGGCACGCCGCGCGCGGAGGCCGTGACGGCGAGCGTTGTCTGAGCTGGCGGGATCGAGATCCCGGAGATCGCCGCCGGCGCCGCCGCCGGCAATGAGCCGTACTGCGACCGCCAGGGGCTGAGCCGGGCGAGGTCGGTTGCCGGCACGCCCAGCACGCCAACCGGTACCGGGCTGAGCCCGATCAGCGGCACGGTGCCCGATCGGCGCAGCACCGACGCGGCCCAGCCGCCCTGCGCCAGCGCGGCATAGCGCGACAGCGGTGCGGCGTCGAGCGGCGACACCAGTCGCGATCCCTCGCCGATCGTGACCGAGGCCGGCACCTGAAACGCGGCCTGGTCGCGTTCGCCCCGCTCGAGCGTGCCAGCGTAGGTGCCGGCGAACAGCGCGAGGCCGATGCTGACCACCAG